>NZ_JAUORW010000016.1:0-118250 GCF_030548245.1 Psychrosphaera sp. 1_MG-2023 | reverse complement strand
ATTATCTTCACCTAATACTGTTATGATTCAATCATAACATCCTCTAATTAGGTGGCCAAAATCACTATGCCACTACATACGCTAGGCGTGAATAATATTGATGCAACAAGAAGTGTCTTTAACTTTTTCATATAATTTTATCCTTATTTCCTTTTATATGTTTTAGCTTAATGAGCCACAACCTGATTAATACACAAAAAAAATGTAAATCAATACGTTACTCCACTTTAACGCCAGTAATTCTGTTTAAAAATTGCTGACGAATAAAAGGTAAAAGAACTTATTAGTGCGAGGTATTGTTTGATCTAAATATGGGAGGGTTACAAGTGCATATGATTGAACTGCCACCGGAATTTTCGACGCATAGCGTCGGCATACCTCATTTCTTCGAAATGAGAAGAAAGCCCGGGTTGGTCATTTGATGTTGCAGGAAATAAGAATATCAGTATTGAATAATTTGATCTCAATTATATACAGAGCACCTCTTTTAAAAATTTACAGCAAAAAAAGTAAATTCATTGATATTCAGAAGAGAAGACCAAATTAAAATTCAAAAGCAGACGTTTGTGCTAGATTTTTAGTTATAGAAGCTCTTAATTGATATGCCAGCTTTTCAAGCATGAAATTAATCTAATATGTGCAATTTGCATTAAAAGCTAAATATCAAAATCACTATGCCACTACAAAAAGCTAAATTTCTACTTGCACATAACGCCCCAGTGGTAACACACTGATAACTAGAAATTTCTAAATTACCAAGATTAAAACTTGCCCCAAATTAATTATTAACGTACGTTTTTTAATTGGGTAATTTGACGCAACCATATTAACAATTACCCAATTAACCTAACTATTGAATAAACAATGAAACTACATATTCTCGACTTTCTAAGTGAAATCGTTCTTTATCATCAAAATCGACGTTACATATTTTAAGAATATCATCAGATACAAGAAATATTTCATAATCATCAGTATGTTGCCTAGCAAATTCCAATTCATTTATTGTTAAAAAGAATTTATTTCCAGAATATGTCTTAACTTCAACATATTTAGTAATACCACACTCATTGATGTACTTAATGTCATATCCATCCCCATCACTAACCTTTGATACCCAAGTAACTTTATCTGCGCCATACGTTTCAACTAGAGATTCATAAACATCTTTTTCCGATTTATTACCTCTAACTTTTTTTCCATTATTTGTGGCATTCGAATGCTTAAATGGCTTTTTGTTCTTAGGTTTGTGATAGCCGTTATTTTTTGGCTTATCTAACTCGACATTCTTAATACTCTTCGGTGGTTTCCTTTCTTCATCTAGCTTAGATTGTAACTCATCAAACAATCGTTTTTCGGCTTTAATTTTTTCAATAGCATTTTCTACTTCTTTCAATTTGTGAGAAAAAAACAGCATACTTATGAGCTCAAAACTTTCCTCTAAAACATCAACATCAATTAGCTTTTCATTTTTTGCATATACTTCATCAAAGTTAATGCCCGTTAGGGTGACTTCGCCCAGTTCAAAATTCTGATTAATGTAATCTTGGATAACTAAATCGTAATTTACAGATTGATAGCTCTTGTTTTTTAGTGAATATTCTTCGATAAATTTTTGGCTACTTTCATACTCTTTTATAATCGTTGTAAATGCCGCTTCTTTCGAGTTTGAAATACACCATGTATATAGTTTTTGCTTGAATGAGTATAAGTTTCTCTCAAACTGCAATTTCAAATTCCGTTTGTGGTAATCCGTGAAGTCAATTTTGTAATACGCGTGCTCTGAGCTATTGAAGTCACTTATTTGAATATCTAACTCATCAAAAAGCACTTCAATATTTTGGCAACTTTGATAACTATTCAAGTCTTTATAGCTAATGTTGTTTATGTCGCTTTTAAGGTTTAAGTTAATTGATATATTTTCAAGTAATTGTTTGTTAGTTGAAAACTCATACTCCCTTCCAAGAAGTGAATAAACCGTCTTCCAAAAGGAGTAATATTCATCAGATATTCCCAATAACTCCTTTGTTCTAATCAACTCCTCTTCCCCAATATCGTTTCTAATAATCTTCTCTAAATATGTAGATTTTTCCTTGACCACATCTCGAAATATTCGAGTGTCCTGAATGTCGAAGATAAGACCAACAATGTCTGCAAACGTCTCTTGAAATTCAAAATCATGCCTTAACTCTTCGATTGTAGATTGAGGACTAACCTTGATAATAAAATCATGCTCATTTCTGATGTAATCATTATTATCAAGCTGAAAAGCTTCCCTTTCGATCAAATACTCAACATCTTCACATAGTACTATGTTATAGCGTTTTAGTTTTGCTAGCTCAGCCCTAGCTGATTGGTCCTTTTCAATATCTTGTATACGATAAACCAGTATATAAGGTGTTATTTTTTCCAAAAAGTTTGAAAAGTCTTGGGTTAAATTAGTTAGTTGAGACATTTTTCGAACAATGACATTCAAAGCATTTAGATTTTGTATCCCGAGAAACTGAGTTACATTCTGCGTACTTTGTCTTCTTGGATAATTTAAGATAGGCACAGTTGAAGATATTTTACGTGGTAGTTTAATGTTTCCGTTATAAAACACTTTATCAGAAGGAAAATATCCTCTTTCTTCTCCCTTGACCGCAAACAGCATTGCCTCTGATAAATCGATAGACTGATTATTATGTTCGAAGTGCTTAATACCTAGCTTGTACATAGCTTGAGATTGTTTACCATCCGGAGATTTAGCAGGAAGCTCAACAATAGCTCTTTGAACAGCTTCTAAGGACAGTTTTTCAAACTTGTCTATAGCTCCTATTTTAAGAAGCAAACTTTCGATGTCAGACCGGCTAATCCCATAGTCTTCAAACGCTTCAAACTCAAAATCAAAACTTGTTTCATTAACTAAGGAACTAAGTTTATCATTGCCAAAGAAAAAATCTTTGAACAACCCCAAGCTTTTCACTTGGTATTTGATGAATGATGGTTTCGTAGCGACCGAATGCCCATAATACCCAGTATGCTCTGAAGTCCTATCATAACTAAATATATCTGAATTAGATAAGTCATCAAGTTGACTAAAAATATCACTATCTCGTAAAAACCATATCACCATTTTTTCTAAAGAGATGTGCTCAGCAATGTAGTTAAACTTAGATATTTCTTTATATGTTAAAGAGCTATAGCGATATCCGGCTGGACGGTTAACATGTTGAAAAACAAATTTTTCATAATCTGAGTTTCTTTTGTTTTTATGTTCAATGAATTTACTATGCTTGTTTACTCCAAGCCATAAAAAAAATCTTTCCAGTTCCTCCGGATCTTTATCCATCAATCCATAGTGTTCCGGAGAAGACAAAAATAGGTCTTCAGCAAATATACCTTTGAATAAAAACTCTGTTAGCTCTCCTGAGGGATAGTAGTCAGACAAGTACATGTTTCGAGCATCAACCAATGTCCCACTTTGGTTATATAGCTGAATTTTTGAATCAGGAATCTGCTGTGGTGAGCTGAGCTTACTATAGTTTTCATAAAGTGAAGAAACCATCTTAGTAACTACCTCTTTGGCGTCTCCCTCATTATCTTTTATCAACCTGTTTGCATTTGACACTATTTTTTGTAATACCGGTGTAGGCTGGTACTGCTGAATATTCGTAATTTCTTTCAATAATCTTTGTAGCTCTCTAGCTTTGTCACTAGAGTCAATTTCATATTCAAACTTTTGAAGCAATAATTCATACAACTCTTTATGAATAAACTTTATGCTTACATAATCAGGTACTGAAATATCTACCGTTGAAGGTGTGTAAACTTCATCATCGAGAGATATTAGCTCCTCCTCTGAATCAATTAGGAACTCATATTTATGTTTGTGATTAAATGTTGTATAAAACATATGAATCATAGAGGCTCGATCCTCTATGTTTACGATATTTTTGCTTAATTCCGTCAGACTTTGAGTTTGAACGCTAGTATTCAACTCAAAGGAATGAATATCAACTTCAGTGTTATTGGGAATTAGTAAATTTGGAAACAGTTTTTCCATACTTATTGAACTAATAAATAGTGACAACGAATCTATAAAGATAACTTCCGATTTCTTTTTATAGCTTCCATCTAAACAAGGAAAAATCTCCAATTCTTCTATGGCACTATCAATCTCATCATAAAACCCCAACTCAAATAAAATGTTGTTCTCATTTTTATAAGAAAGTAGCTCTAAAGCTTTATAGCTAGCATTTTCTCGTGTTAGCGTTTTTGCTGTATCAACTATTAAATTTACTAACTCTTTTAAGATAAACCTATTTTTTTTGCTGTCATTAATCTCATTTCTAGAGCTATTTAATTCAAATGTCCCATGGATAATAAAAGGAAAATCAACGGCTAGTTTAGTAGGAAAATATGCAAAGACCTCTCGAATATCGCAGCAAAGGTTATCTTGCAGGGCAATTTTTAAATCGAAGAACTCTTCTTCATTTTCTTTATCCCACAGCTCTTTAGGTAATACTCCTTTGTGTTCATAGACATTCCATTTTTCACTAAGATTTACTTTATCTATTGACTTGATACACTTTCCATCAACAAAAACAGTTAGTGTTTGAATTGAGTTTAGAAAAAGTAAGATCTCACTCTTTAGTTCATCTATTTGTTTTCTAATATCACCCAAAAAACCATCCTTGAACCCAATATCAATCGATGTGTTCCAGTCTTGATTTATATCTTCAGTTACCTTCGGAACCGATAAGAATGGGATAGGATAAATTGAATCTGGTAATTTTTGGGCCTTTCTAATTGCATTACGTTCTTCAATTGAGAACAATTCGTCGAAAACGTCATTTACGATTTGATTTGAAAACTCAATTTTTAGTCTATTGCTTCTAATCGAGACCCGTTCACTCCAATTGATTATTGATCTAAAGCCAAGCCCTTTGTTCCCTATGAACTTTTTAGACGTTTTGGTGCTCAAGTTAGAGATCATCAGGGATCTAACACCATTTGCGCTAAAAGAAGTACAATCAATTCCCTTATTCTTGATACTCAATACGTTATTTTCAGTATCAAGCTCTATAGATACTTCTTCCGAATTCTCATCATCTGCGTTCTGAAGGAGCTCTAATAGCTGCCTTCCGTTGTACTCTTTCTCAGTTTCTATTTCACGATTAAATGCAGAAATCATGTCTGCCGGGGACTTTTTATATACATCCTTTCGACGAATTATTTCTTCTAAAATCTCAGTTCGAATACTTTTTCTTTCCTCGTCAATAGGCTCAGCAGTCGCTAGATTATTCAAGACAACGCCTCCTCATATTCCTTATGTACTCTCGCTCTTAAATCCAACTGATATTCTGCACTACCGTTAAACAAATTAATTTTGCGCTCCGGATCGTTACTATTCTCACTAATTTTCAGCATCTTCTTTAGAAGTTTCTTCCCATACCCATTTTTCTTTCCCCACATAGACGCATATGCTTTTTCAATTCGTTCCATATATAAGCTTTCATCCTCTTCTCTTTTAACAAACGTGAGATCTACAACAGTGTGAATTGCTTTATCAAATGAACTAAACAACCAAATAGACTCGTTGTCTTCGCGGCAGCACTTTATTAGTTGCTGTACAAACGAAATATCCCATGTGGCGTTTCGAAGGTCTTGATACCCATGAGACTTAATCATTTTTGAAACTTTCCAACTGCTAAAATAGACGGATAAAAATTGAAATGACGGCATTGAAAACATGTATTCATCATAAACCCAATCCATTAATTCCAGCATGGTTTGGTAGGGGCTAATGTCTTTGGTACGTGCTATTGATATAGCTTTCTTGACTATTACAGCGTTTCTTTCAACTAGAGTTAAACGCTCTGGCAGATCACCTTTAACGAGCTCTCCTGTATTAAATGAGAGCAGCTCATTGCTATTAATACAATCTCGTTGCTTAAGAAACAAATCTAAATAAATGTTCGGGTCCAGATTATCAGCAGCTCTAAAAAGAGCGAGTTCATCATCTGCTTTGGTTAGGCTATTTCGTTCCATGTACTCATGGTAGGCGTATCCTGTTTCAGATAGAATTTTTCCAGCATTCAATACTGTTTGCAGTGCAGCAACACTCCGATAGGGATCCTGGTTTTTCTGTTTCGAAATATCTAATCCGTTAGCCAAACTAACCAAATAGGAAACAACGTTTCTGTCCAGCAAGCACTTGAATTCAATACCGGGTGAGTACCAGATGTCTCTCAAGCTTGGATGCATTTCCCTATAAACGTCGAGAGGGTCAGATAGTAACTTATTGTCTAATACATGCTTTTCAGCAAGCAATATTTCCTCAAGTCGATCGTGAACGACTAGTAACTCCAATTCTTCCATATAACCTCTATTAGAACAACCAAGATTTTATTTCATGATAATTTTGCAAGTACAAAGGCCTAACCAAAGGGTTACTCTCTCTTACTTCTTTATCGATAAGGTGATATTGAATGTAATACTCTGCCATTGCTGCTCGAACCTTTACTGTAAAACTTTCTTCTCTGCCTTTATCCATCATGATTACTTGCTTCTGAGCTTCAGTTAATGACGGTTGTGGCGCAACTTTCAGCTCAATCATTGTCATCCACGCATCGTCTTGACTATGTTGAACTTCTGATGACTCATTTAACTCAGCAACTGTAATTCTGCCTAGATGGAAATCTCTAAACTCACTTCGGTATTCATCATAAGCCCTGCAATGCCAGCGAACACCACTATCAGCAAGTGCAATAGGATGAATAACCCTTTCAATTCCAGTCGGATTCGTCAGTGAATAATAAGTCACCTTAACTGATAGTTTCTTATTCATTGCTTGAGTTATAACCCTTACTATTTTGGGGTCTACATTGCCAGTATGAAGGGGACCAAAGTCCATCGCTAAATCGCCCCAATAATCAGACCTATACACCTGACTATTTATCCTTAGGAAAGCAGCGTATTCTTGCCATGATTCATCGATGTAGTGACAAGTAAAATCAGGGGTTGGCTCATATTGTTTTAGGCTTTTATTATATTCCAAGGAATCTGGGTATAGTTCTCTATATTCCGAAAGGCTTTTGGTGATGTTACTGATGGTAACTTTAAAAAGTTTCGCCAATGTAGAGGCATTAACAACGCCTTCCCAGTAAGCAAACATTTCAATTGCTTTTAGTCTTACTTCCTTTGTACTGAGTCCTCCATTAATCATATGGTTTCTCCCACATTTTTAATTAAGTCCAATGAAACACCATGTGTTATGAGGTGCTCTTGTGTGATGGCTAGTTTGTTATGTTTTAGATTTCTTAAAACATCTTTCACTTTCTCAGGGGTTTTAGAAGAGTTTAATCTCTTAATTAACTGCTCAAACTGTTTGTCAAACTCTTCACTTTTTGATTTAGAGACGACGCTTTCTGGCAACTTACGGGGGACAATCAAATCAACAATCTGATATTCTGCTAGCTTCAAAGCCATATCTATACCCGCTGCATCATAATCAAAGAAAAGTCCGATTTTGGAATCTGGATTTACTTCACGGAGCAAGTCATTAAGATACTTTTGATTTGTGCCATATCCTCTAAAGATCGCGAGAGCATCTTGGTAATCACGAGGTAAAAATGGGATAACTAACTCCCAATTTGTTATGAGTTCACCATTTTCAACAACGATTAATTTTTCTATTCGAGAAAGATAAATGTTACGTGGTTTCATGGAGTATACGATATGCGGCTGAGCTTCTAGGTCCCCCTCTTTAACAGGTATTACTCCTCTGCCAGTCATCGACAGCATTACTTCAAAAACACCGCCAGATGCCCATTTTTCTTCCGAAAACGTATTTGAAGCTTCAAACCTTGTTTCGACATTTAAATCCACTTCTAAAATCGGCACACCTAGAGCCTTACTAAAATACTCTTCAATACGAACCAGCTTAGAAGGTGTTAGATAGATTTTCTTATCTCTAATATCATCTATTTCAAGCTCTTCAACAATATTGCGAAGGACAGCAGACTCCTTGACTTGTTCCGGTGACTTTCTAATTAAACTTTGGGCAGCCTTAACCGTTTGTTTATCTAGCTTCATGAGCAACCTTTCTAAAGAGCATATCTTTGATATAAAGCGAACCATCGAAAGGAGGCGTGATTTCCCTAACCTCTTCTACCTCTACAACTTTTAACACTGCTTTTCTTTGTGCTTCGAAATAACTCATGATCATTAGCATCCAATCTTCTGGGCTCGCGTTAACATTTAAGTTATGAAATGCACTCATAGCCGATAAGTCTTGCGTAAACTCTTCATCAAATATCGCATCAAAAAAGAACTCTAAGTTTTGTATAAGAGGATCTATTTTTTCAACTATTTCATCTCCTCTACCATCAGTAACCTCAACACTTTCTTCCTGTTTTTCAGACTCAGTATTACTAAATTTCGACTTTTTCAAAGCAGAGATTGAGGCATCAATCAACCGTTCTTCATCTTTAGCGCTTTCCAAATCTGGGAATCCGCCTAAAGGCAACTTTTCCGCTATCGAAATACAAAACGGAAGGTCTAATAGGGATGAAATACTGGGCCTATATCCTGGCTCTGAGACAAACATATTGTGAAAAGAATCGATAAGTTTGTTAAGTCTCTGAGCACTTTTATCTTTCATCAACTTGTCTAACATTTTTACTAGTTTGCGGTTACTCGCAGCTAAGTCTTTCAAACATCGATCAACATGCCCTTTAAGTGCCTTCATAAGTAACCGTTCGAGTTGAAGATCCAACCCTACCCAATCACTCATTTTACCGACACTTAGCTGACCAAACACTTGGTTTAACTTAGTTATTTCATCTTTACATCTTGTCGTGAGCTTGATCTTTTCATCAATATCAAACACCACGCTAAATTCATCACCTATAACATGATGAAACATGTTGACTGTCTCAGTAAGCGTATCCATAAGTTCCATAACGATCTCTCGCGTCTCGTCAAAGAACCTTTCGCCATCACTAAATCGGCGAGATTTTGCTTGCTTATAGCTTTGAACTGAGTTTTCTAAATCTTCAATCAGTCCAGAAAAAGCCCCATGCCTCTCGCGAAAACGATGCCGACTAGTTACATGATCTAACAGGCCGCGAACTTTACTGTGTAACTGAACTCCCAAAGACTCATCTAAGTAGTATGCGAGCCGGTTTTTTCTCAATGAGTCTATGACTTTTTCATTTTCCGGGGAATCTTCGATTTGCCCCCTTGCTACATAACAAGACTCATCAACAACTTCGACATGTTTATTAAGCGCTCTGATGGCAGCTTTTGAATCTTCTTTCCTTCCCATTAGAACAACTCCGATTGCAGCTCTAACACTTCATCTTCATCATCATCATCGAAGCCGTCATACATCCGAATAAACTCTAGTTGCTCATATATCAAAGACCATTTTGCAGTTGCTACATACACCGCGCCTGTGTTGCCAATACATGTAAAGTACTTTTCACCGACTAAGAAATGTAAAATAGAACGAAGTTTTGACTTTGCCTCTGTTGACTTTTGTGCTCGATTAAATTGATGTGCAATATTATCCAACTGTAAATTTAGGGAAGACGACTCCTCTATTGCAGCCAGTAACTCTGATTCATGCAACCTCATCCCAGCCTCAATAGGCCTAGATTCATTGTCCGCATTTCTGACAAGCTTCAACCAATTAATCAAACCTTCTAGATTTACAATGACATTGTCAAAATGCCGTTCTACAGCATTACGCTTTTTAGTTTCCTCGATTGAGCTAAATACGCAGTAAAATCCTTTCTTGTCTCTAGTTCTAATGACTTTACGGCCTACCCTATGAAGAAAGTTACTCACTGAGTTTTCATTTTCGGAGTTATCTAAATAAGTAAAACTCTCTAGGTCAGTAACTTCACAAATAACATTTTGGTTGAGAAGAGCTTCGATACAGTGTTCAAAACGACTAGACATTAGCTTCCTCCATTTTTACTTCTGGCAATAAATTTGATGTCAGTGGATTCGTTTTCTTAGCTTGTCTAGATACATATTTCTTAATCCCTAGATGCTTATCTACATGATTCTTGGTAGTAAAGTACCTTAGAAGTACAACGGAAGGATTCGGCTGTGCACAGAACAATGAAATATTGTTTTGATCCATAAACTCAAAAAGCAACATAACATTCTCATCTGATAACTCACCTAGCTCATCTAGAGGCCAATGAATCGTAATGTTTCTGTCTTTACACAAATAACGAGTCATCCCGCAGAAAACGACAATGACAGCCAGCTTTGAGATACCGGTACTACTAATATTTTTTAAATCGGCATCTGTCCTTATGTTCACGGGCCTTCCATTTTCAGTCATTGAAATATCAATATCGACCAGCGAATCAATCGAGCTTGTAATTTTGCTCTGTTTAAGCTCTGCAATTACATTAGTAAAAGCAACTATAAACTCTTTCTCAGGTAAACTTTCTCTTCCTGACTCCCCCCACTTATTCCAGACACTATTAAAGCTTTTCAAGTCAGCCCAAAGATCAAACTCATCTACCTTGGATACCAACTCAACTCTAATGTTGCCTAATGCGCTAAAGTTATTTGAAGTATTGATCTCCTTAACCAGTTTCGAAGATACACTTTTTACTTTCCGTTTTAGACCATCAAGAGCTTGATAAAAACGTATATATCTTGCTCCAACGGTCTTAATTGACTCTAAAATAACCGCTTTAATATCAGGTATAGATTCTTCAATTAACCTTTTTACATCGGCGACGCTTTCGATGTGGAAGTCTTCAGAAAACTTGTCATGAATAGATGAAGCGATACGCTGTTCTTCCATGTTTCGCCATAAATGCAGCACCTTATTATTGGCATTGCCAGTGCTCAATAAGATATCGCCAACTTTTTTCACCGCCGAACTAATTTTATGTCTGAGCTTATTAATGGATGATACGCACTCTTTGGAGGATTGAATCGTTATTTCTATAGGTATCGGACTGTCAAAGTGAATTGGTTGATGCCCTACTGGAATCTGTGGCGTATGCAACTCTATAACTTCAAGAGTTGATTGAATTGATTTTTCATCTTCTTGATATTTTTCAACCTCATTTGAGACTTTATCAATCTCGGACGTTAATTGACCTTTGCCTTTTTCAAACTGCTCCTTTGCATCCTTCAACTCTCTAAATGCAATAGAAACTTTATCAGAAACCTCAGAGTACTCGTTTTCATAATGCTCAACCTTACTCCAAGCTGAACTTTCCCAAATCTTATATTCTGAAATTTCTTTATCAAAAGCCTTTACTTCATTGTACTTACTTTCTGATTCTTCTTTTCTTAATCGCGCTGCTTCAACGGTCTTAGCATCAATATCTTTCTCTTCAAGAAGGCTATCAAATGCTGTTCTTAAGTCTTTTAATCGTTGCTTTAAATCATTTTGGCTATCAACAATTGAGGTCTCTTTAACAGAAATCTCATCATCTATGAGTCCTAGCTCGCCAGACGCGTTAGCTCTGAATGCAAGTTCCTCTTGTTGAAACTTATTATTCTCTTCTATTTTAATCTCTAATGTCTCTTGATCAAAACCTTCATGCTTTTCAACGGATTCAGTAATTTTTTGTTCAATGACCACCTGTCGTTGTGTGATGTCATCATTAATTCGCTGCGCTGTTTTTTGCTTTAATAAAGTATACTTTTCTATGTCTCCCTTGATACGTTTCTCATCCCTTTCTAATCCTTCAATTTTCAGCTCCAGTTCATTAAGTAATTTAGTTTGTACAGTTACTTTTTTTTCTAATGAACCTATATCTGATTTAATGTTCTCGATCTCTCGACCTAACTCGTCCCTCTGCTGACTTAAAATTTCATCGGATTGAGCTTCTTCTGGCAGAGGTATGTTTTCCAAATTCAGTGAAATACCGTAAATACTATTTCTTTCTGTATCATCCAATATTTCGGGAGACAATGCCTTCAAAGCTAGCAATTCAGGCCTTAAGACTTTACCAATTGATGTTCTCCAATTAGCCAAGTTTTTATTTAAAAAGCTTCTTACCGTTCCATCTTCGGGGTTTAATTGGCGAGTAATTTCAATTCTCTTATTTTCAGTGCCTTTCAATTGTTTTATTAATCTATTGATTTGAATAAGTAAGTCGTCTCTGATCTTCTTACTATTTTGAATATCACTGCCAATTGCTGCTTTTTGCTGAGCGATGTCGTTAATTACTGATTTGTTTAACGATTCAATTTTTTCACCTAACTCGTTTAATTCTAACTCTTCTTGTTTCGTGTACTTTCCAGCAATTTCATATTGAACCTTAAGCTCGTTTAAATCCTTTAATAGCCGATTACTCTGATTTGTTCTTTTGTCGGTCAGAGCTTCTAACCTAGCGTTAAATTCTTTACTCTTTTCACGTAATTTTTGCTCTAAACTCAGCTCAAGTTGATGTCGTTTATCACGGAGTTCAGTGATTTTTTGAGTAACGGCTATTTTGAACTGATCAGCTTCTTTTTCTTGTTGAAGTATATTTGCTTCATAAGCTTGGCGCTCAGCACTAACTGATTCGAGCAGTTGATTTAAATGCTTTGCATCTTTCTTAGCTCTGGCTTTCAATGAATCTAATATCTGGTATTCAGATAGTTTTGTAGCAATATCACGCTCTTCATCCCAACGCTCTCGTTCATCGTAAATGCTACTAATAAGATTTTTCTTGGTTTCAGCCTGGTTAGATAAGTCTTGGTGTGTTGAGTTTAGATCGGATGTATCTTGCTGGTATTGCTGTGTAAGCTCTGTTCTTTCAGATTTTAACTTTATAATTTTACTCGTTGATAGTCCAAGGTTCTCGGCAACAGTTATCAGCTCTTGTTGGAGACTACCTTGATAAGAAAGTAAGTAACTCCAGGATTCTTTTAGCTCTTCATATTGGTTTATTGACTCAGAAAATTTGTCTTTGTGTTTGTCTAACTCAATTAATGATTCAATACTACTCACATATTCAGTGTCGTCTTTATGATATGGGGCCTCGCCAATTTCAATCTGATCTGTAAGAAAACTATCAACCACCATAAGTTTAAATTGTGCTAGTAGTTTGTCATGTCTCATCAAAACTGACGCCAGAGATTCTATATGCCTCATTTGAGAGTCATGAGTACATAAAGAGAACTTGTGTGCTATTGGTGTTAGTGAAGCCTTCGCTTTTCGCTTGATTCTTAAACGTTGTTTATCGTTTTGGATAACTGATCGATAGTCAATACTCGTTGAGATTTGCTTTGATACTTCAAAAGTATTGGCAACAATCTCTCTCAACCAGTCTTTTACACTGGCGATCTTGTTCAGTTCATCTAAAGTAACTTGATTAAAAAGAGCTTCATTAGCAGAGCCATCTACAAATCTATAAGCTACTGAATCTCTCGACCTGTACAACACAGCACACTTAAGTTCGCCTTCTTTTTTATACTCAAACACAATCATTGAGTACTTAGTCGGCAAGTAATGATCTACAAATGACAGCTTACCTGCTGACCTATCTACAACCTTACTGGGTTCCATACCATAAAATACAGGTATCAAACTCAATAGAGTCGTTTTTCCTGCACCATTGCCACCTGTGTTATTAGTGTGACCCAAACATTCAACGGGTGTAAGTCTTCCTTTAAAGTACGAATGATGAAGATAAATTTCTTCTAAGCCAGTTTCCATTTCCTGTCCCTCTACCAAATCAATATACATTAATTCAATATACATCATTTTAGTGCATATAAAAACTGTTCATTTAAACAGTATATTGTGAACTTGGAATCCTAAAGGGGATTTATTACAAAGCAAAGTATTTAAAAGCCGCTTTAGTAAACGTTTACCATTTACCATCTAGTCAACAAATAACTTAAAACTGAAAAACTTTACTTGCTGGTAAATACTTTTTGTTTACTACCTATTTTTTGTTTTTTTCACAGAGCAAACATGATTCTATATAAGATCTTCATTGCTTAAATGTTTTACATCAGGTCTTAGTTTTCGAAGGTGTTCATGCATTTTAAGATAGTTCCAATACCCACTTAACAAGCATGTTATCGGCTTAAAATTGATTACATTATTTTACTTGCTCATTAACAAAAGTCTTATTTAGGGTCTCGCTTATATAAGAAGTTAATCATCAAATTTAAACTTGCCTAACTTTGAGTCTTCTTTAATTTCTTTAAATAAGGTATCTGTATCAATAGCAGGATCAGGTCGTCCTAAATCTAATTTCAGCGGCTGTTTCAGATCGATCAATTGTTTAGGTGAAACTCCTTGTCTGATTATGTGTAAATCGAAGATATTCACCTCCACATGTTTTTCTTTACCAACACATTCGTAATGACTACCTGATTTGGTTATAAAATTCCTATCTGTTCTGGCAACAATAAGGTTAGAACAAACGTAGTCGCCTGGCTTAAATCTGCCGGTATCATCAGACAGCACATCGCCCCATAAAATCTGCCCTAAAAGTTGAGGCAAAGACTTTTCTTTTAGATTTATTAAGTCAACCAGAAACCAATTAGTTATTGTAGTTTTCTTCATAGCATTGCCTGTTATATCTCAGTTCACGGGGAATTTCGGGCGGTAAATTGTCGTAAAGCCAGGTTTTGTCATTTTTAAACAGCTATAAGTAGCTTGCTGACTCTGCGCTTTTAATTGCGTTTCTTGTCCTGAGAGCCTCACAGGCTTTAACTATGTTTTGTGGGTGATTGCGGCATTTATCGAAAAAGCGAATTCTTTTTCTAAGCTCCATGAACTCAGGGTGGGCTGACAATATTTGTTCGACCGCTCCAGTCGATACTCCCATTTCATTGGCAATCTTGCAGCATGCCATGCCAACAAAAAGCTTCCGCCAAATAGCTCTTCGTTCGTCTTCAAGAATGAATTGTGCTCGTCGGTCGATGGGGATATTATTTTGCTGTGCTAATTTCTTAACGAAACCGATACTCGTACCCGTTCTTCTGGCTACTGCTCGAAGACTTTGACCACTCCTTAATTGCCCGACAATCTCTTTGTTTTTTAGCTTCGGTTCAACTCCTTTATCTTTCTTGAAAACCGAAATTTATGAAACAGCTATACGTAGCATTTTCAAGACCGAAGTATTTGCTTTGTCTGGCTATGGATAAATCTAGATTTCCAGAAGAACATATTAATAAAACTGATTACGCTGGTTGGAAAATTGTCGACCTAACTAACTAAATCTACTATTCGAAATAAGAAAGGCGAGCTAGTTAGCTCGCCTTTGACTATTTCTACTTTCAAACTTTATTAAATTTTCAAACTTGTTTTTGTTGTTTCAAACTTTATTCGAAAGTGACAACAAGAAACTAATCTTCTCTGTACGTATCCAGCGGAGGGCATGAGCAGATGAGGTTACGGTCACCGTATACGTCGTCGATTCGTGTTACCGTTGGCCAGAATTTATTTTCTTTAACCGCGGCGCATGGGAATGCGGCGTAGTCACGGGCGTATGCTCGGTTCCACTCTGGGTCTAGTACGTCTTCAGCTGTGTGCGGTGCAAATACTAATGGGTTGTCGTCGACAGTCCATTGGCCGTTTTCAACTTTCGCGATTTCTTCACGGATGGCAATCATCGCGTCAACAAAACGGTCTAGTTCTACTTTTGCTTCTGACTCAGTTGGTTCAATCATTAACGTGCCCGCAACTGGGAACGACATGGTTGGTGCATGGAAGCCGTAGTCGTTAAGACGTTTAGCGATGTCCATTTCTGTGATGCCTGAGCTTTCTTTAAGTGGACGAATGTCGATAATACATTCGTGCGCTACGCGGTTATTACGGCCGCGGTACAATACTGGGTAGTGTTTGCTTAAACGTTCCATTACATAGTTGGCGTTTAAGATAGCCACTTCTGTTGCTTGGCGTAAGCCATGTTTACCCATCATGGCAATGTAGGCCCATGAAATTGGTAAGATGCCCGCAGAGCCATACTGTGCAGCAGAAACCGCACCGTTTTCTGTTCCCACGTTGTCGACATTGTTGTCGCCAAAAAATTCAACTTTGCTCACGACGTGGTTTGGTAAAAATGGTGCTAAATGCGCTTTAACGCCAATTGGTCCCATACCTGGGCCGCCGCCACCGTGTGGAATACAGAAGGTTTTGTGTAAGTTTAAGTGGGAAACGTCGGCACCGATAAAGCCAGGTGATGTTAAGCCAACCTGGGCGTTCATGTTTGCACCGTCAAGATAAACTTGACCGCCAAACTGGTGAACAATTTCACATACTTCTTTAATGGTTTCTTCGTATACACCGTGAGTTGACGGGTACGTGATCATGATGCAAGACAGCGCATCAGCGTGCAATTCCGCTTTTGCTTTTAAGTCTTCCATGTTGACGTTACCGTCAGGTAAACATTCAACAACAACCACTTTCATGCTGGCCATTTGCGCAGATGCAGGGTTAGTGCCGTGTGCAGAGCTTGGGATTAAACAAATGTTGCGGTGATGATCGCCATTGCTTTCGTGATATTTACGAATTGCAATCAAACCGGCGTATTCACCCTGTGCACCTGAGTTAGGTTGCATAGAAATATTGTCGTAACCGGTTACGTCGATTAACCAATCTGACAATTCACCAATCATCTTACGGTAACCTAAAGCTTGGTCCGCAGGACAGAATGGGTGCAAGTTACCAAATTCTGGCCAAGTCACTGGGATCATTTCCGCAGTTGCGTTTAGCTTCATGGTACAAGAACCCAATGAGATCATTGAGTGATTAAGCGATAAGTCTTTACCCTCTAACTTACGGATATAACGCAACATTTCTGTTTCGCTTTGGTAAGAATTAAATACTGGATGCGTTAATACGTCTGTTTTACGAGCATATTCAGCAGGGATAGACGAGCTGTCTTGGGCAACAATTTGTGCGTCAATCACACTTACATCTAAACCGTGACCTTCGCCCAAAACAACATCAAACAACTCAAGTAAATCGGCTTGTGAAGTGATTTCGTTTAACGTTGCTGACAACTTGCCTTCAAGATCGGTACGGAAGTTAACTAACTTACCTTTAGCACGGGCTAAAATTTCATCTTTATTTGGTGCCACAAATGTGATGGTGTCGAACCAAGTTGCATTAACAAGTGAAACGCCTTTAGCAGTAAGACCTGCGGCAAATATGTCTGCCATACGGTTAATGCGAGTTGCAATTGTTTTAAGGCCTTGAGGACCGTGGTATACCGCATAAAATGCCGCCATGTTGGCAAGCAAAACTTGAGCTGTACAAATATTTGAATTGGCTTTTTCACGACGAATATGTTGTTCACGGGTTTGCATTGCCATACGTAGGGCTTTGTTGCCGCGGCGGTCTTTAGACACTCCAATGATACGGCCAGGCAATGAACGTTTATGTTTGTCGCTTGTGGCGAAAAACGCGGCGTGTGGGCCACCATAACCCATAGGAACACCAAATCGTTGAGCAGAACCTAATACGGCATCTGCGCCTAAATGACCTGGGCCTTCTAATAATAATAAGCTCATGATATCGGCTGCAACTAATGCAACGGCTTTATTGGCTTGAACGCCAGCAATCAAAGGTTTGATATCGTTTACTTGACCTTCTGCACCTGTGTATTGGAACAAGGCACCGAAGATTTCTAATTCTGGGGCTTTTTCTGCTTTGTCGATGATTACGTCAAAACCAAACATTTCTGCACGGGTTTTAACAACGTCAATGGTTTGAGGGAAAACATCGTCTGCAATAAAGAAGCTATTGGCTTTTTTGGCTTTAGAAACACGTTTTGCTAGACCCATCGCTTCTGCTGCTGCAGTTGCTTCGTCTAATAATGATGCACTTGCTAAATCTAAGCCTGTTAGGTCGATAGTCATTTGTTGGAAGTTCAACAACGATTCTAAACGACCCTGAGCAATTTCAGGTTGATAAGGCGTATACGCTGTATACCATCCTGGGTTTTCCATAACGTTACGTAAAATAACGTTAGGAACCGACACTGGGTGGTAACCTAAACCGATATAAGATTTTGCAACCTTGTTTTCACCAGCAACTTGTTTTAAATACGCTAACGTCTCTTCTTCTGTTTGCGCGTCGCCAATGTTCATATCTTTGTCTAAACGAATCGAACCTGGGACCGTTTGGTCAATTAGCTCATCCACTGAACTTACGCCTAACACTTGACACATTTCTGACTGGTCACTTTGGCTTGGACCAATATGACGGCGAATGAAAATGTCGTGTTGTTCTAGTTGCTGTAAGCTGGTTTTTTCGGTCATGGTAGTGCGACTTCCTAAAATTGCTGTATGTGTTGTAAATCGGCTTTGCGTTTTAAACACCATGTAAAGTGAAAGGTGCGTAAATCGACAAATAGTACTTTTGCATTGAAACCGTTTTCTGGCCTAACCAAGCACCTAGACTTAAACGATTACAATTTGCGTTGCAGGATATGGTTTGCCTAAACAACCCCATAAAACTGCAGCGCAAAAACAAAGAAGCCCCGTTACATTTCCTATAGAGATGAGTTAACGGGGCCTTTATTCATTTACGATTAGTCTTCGTCGATAGACTGAGCGTAACCTTCTGCATCTAGAAGATCTTCTAGTTCAGAAGCGTCTTCCATTTTAATTTTGAACAACCAACCGTCACCGTATGGGTCGTTATTAACTGTTTCTGGAGAGTCTTCTAATTCTTCATTTACAGCAACAATTTCGCCCGCAACAGGAGCATAAATGTCTGATGCTGCTTTAACTGATTCTGCAACTGCACAATCGTCACCAGCGGCATATTCGTCGCCAACATCAGGCAAGTCAACAAATACCATGTCGCCCAAAAGTTCCTGTGCGTGCTCTGAAATACCTACAGTAACAACGCCTTCACCTTCGTTACGAACCCATTCGTGAGACGAAGCATATTTTAAGTCCGATGGAATATTGCTCATTATTATGTTCCTTAGGATAGATAATTTAAGTTTAGTTATTTACAAATTTAGCCACATACCTTGGAAAAGATAATTGGTGTGCGGCTATACTTCAACCTGCAAACGATAATTTCTTTATAAAACGTCTAATTGACGTTCTTTTTGCTCTTATTTGTCGCTATTTTCTTAGTTAAGAACTCAGCCTTATCCAAGATGGCATAGCAACAAAAACGATAAAAATTAAAGTACTGATTTGCCGTTACGAACAAAGCCTGCTTTAACCACTTTAACGTCAACTAATTTTTTGCGCATTTCAACTTGTACGCTTTCACCGATAGCAACACCACTTGGCACACGGGCCATAGCGATTGAATAGCCTAACGTAGGTGAAAATGTGCCTGACGTTATTGTGCCCTCGCCTGCTTCTGAAATGACTTTTAGGCCGCTGCGTAAAACACCTTTTTGTTCCATAACCAAACCAACTAGTTGCTCAGTCCCCGCTTCTTTCGCTTTCGTAATTGCATCACGACCAATAAAGTTACGGTCTTCAGGTTGCCAAGCGATAGTCCAAGCCATGTTAGCGGCAAGAGGCGAAACAGTGTCGTCCATATCTAAGCCGTAAAGGTTCATACCCGCCTCTAAACGAAGCGTATCACGGGCACCTAAGCCACAAGGTTTAACGCCAGCATCTAGTAGTTGTTGCCATAAGTTAGCGGCCATCTCTGGCGCTAACATAATTTCGTAGCCAGTTTCACCTGTGTATCCGGTTGTTGCAATAAACAAATCGCCAGCTTGAACACCAAAAAATGGCTTCATGCCTTCAACGGCTGCATTTTGCTCGTCAGTTAATAATGTGGCTACTTTTGCTTTTGCATTTGGGCCTTGAACAGCGATCATCGCCCAATCTGGTTGTTCTGTGATAGTGACCGAAAACGCTTCGGCTTGTTTATTGATCCAAGCTAGGTCTTTTTCTCGAGTTGCTGAGTTTACAACTAAGCGGTAAAACGTTTCGTCAAAGTAATATACGATAAGGTCGTCAATTACGCCGCCGGCTTCATTTAACATTCCTGTATATAAGGCTTTGCCCGGTACAGTTAATTTAGCAACGTCGTTGGCAACTAAATAGCGTAAAAACGATTTAGCGTCTGCCCCTTTAATATCAACAATGGTCATGTGAGATACGTCGAACATACCCGCGTCTTGGCGAACCGCATGATGCTCTTCAATTTGAGATCCGTAGTTGATTGGCATTTCCCAACCGTGGAAATCAACCATTTTGGCATTTGCTTCTACATGTTTATCAAATAAAACCGTTTTATTGCTCATATTCTCACCTAGTTTGAACCTTTCATCATGATTAATGATGAAAATAATTGTTCATTTTGTTAACCACAAAAATTACACGGGAATTGAAATTGCGGCAGAGTATAGACTAATTTAGACTTATTCTCCATAGTCTAAGCATTAGTAATACTTATCTGAAACATTACCGAATTTTGGTTTAGATGATTTCTACGGGCACCGCTAATGTCGGTAGGTTACCTTTCATTCCCATAGCGTTGAGTATAATTTCATGTTTCACCATTGGCATCGAATTAGTCATTGATAAACCGGCTGTACGGATCAATTTTTTTATTGGATTGTTGCCTTCAAACAACGACTTTAACGACTGCATCGCAAGAATAACCTGCTGCGCTTCCGCTTTTCGCCATCGCTCGTAACTACGTAATTGTTGGGTCATTTCAGGTAAATTTGCCACATCTACGCTTTGCAGTTGTTGCAACAAACTCGCCGCATCTAATAGGCCAAGGTTCATGCCTAATCCGGCTAGTGGATGAATGGTATGTGCGGCGTCGCCCACTAAAACCACGCGTTTATCCAGCCATTGATTAGCATAACGCATTGTAAGTGGAAATGACTGGCGTTTGCTGTGTAAGCTAACCGGCCCAAGTACACTGTCTGTTGCGGCTGTTAATGCTCGAGAAAATTGCTCATCGTTGTCTGCCATTAATTTCTCGGCGTTTTCAGGTGATGTTGACCACACGATAGAGCACAAATTACTGTTATAAAGTGGTAGCAATGCTAATGGCCCTTCAGGCAAAAATACCTGTCTTGCACAATGAGTATGTGGTTCAGTAGTTTTAATTGTGGCAACAATTGCATGGTGATCGTAATCAGAAAAAGTAATGGGTAGTTTTAGCAATTTTCGAATATTTGAATTAGCCCCATCGGCCGCAATAAGCAGTTTGGCTAATATAGGTGCGCCGTTTTCTAACGTCACTAATACATGTTCGTCACTGTTATGAATCGTTTGATATTTTGTCTCAAACAACAAGGTAATCTTATGATGTTGTTGCGCTGTATTAATTAACGCATTACGAATATTGGCGTTTTCGATAATATGCCCAAGACGCGGTTCAGAGACTTGTTCTGCATTAAAATTAATTCGCCCAAAAGAATCTTTTTCCCAAACGTCCATGTCTGAATAAGGTGTTAGTCGAGTACAATCCAAATGTTGCCAAACTTCTAAATTCCTCAGGATCGCTTCGCTTGCGGGTGACAGCGCTGATACTCGCGTTTCAGGCGATGACAGTATGGTTTCAGCCGCACTGTTATCTATTACCGTAACCGTAAAACCGGTATTGGCAAGGCCAAGTGCTGTCGTTAACCCTACACTTCCGCCACCGACGATAACGATGTCTGTTGAAATCATGCCTAAAATCCTACTCTTGTTTTTGTTCTTGGGTTAATTTTGATCATGCGTTTGTTGTTCTTGAACTAACGGTTTTAACTGAGCTAATTGAGGCAATTGCGTGAGTTGCGGAATATTTTTTGCCGACTGACTGCCCATAAAGTGTAATGCTAACCACTGTTGTAGGGGATCAAATTTTTGCAGGGACATCAATCCAATAGTCCGGACAAATGCTGGCAAGCGCCCTTCCAGTCCGAATATTCGTACCAATGAATCTGTAAAAGTTGTGATCCGGTTTATGTCATCCACCCGATTGTTTTGATATTGATTTAATAACCTAAAGCTACCGATGTCTTGTTTATTATCTAAAGCAACTTTAATTTCATTAACTAAAACCGCAATATCACGCAATCCTAAATTAAATCCCTGTCCCGCAATTGGGTGAACGGTATGTGCCGCATTGCCTAACAAAACAACGCGATTGTGAGTTAAGTTTTGAGCTTTAGAGCAATACAATGGAAAAGACGCCCGCTCGCCCGCTTCGATAATTTCACCCGCGGCAAAACCAAACTCAGCCTGCAACGCTTTGCAAAACTCAGTGTCTGTTAATTTTGAAATGTCGTCTGCTTTATCGTGGCTTTCTGTCCACACAACAGAGTATTGTTGCGGACCTATCGGTAACAGGGCTATTGGACCATGTGTGGTAAAACGCTCAAACGCAACAGCATCAACAAAGTCTTTACTCACAAGGTTTGGGTGACGCAGCAATTTTGCAAACTTACCGTCTTTACCATCTGCACCTTGGGTTTTAATATTCGCCACAACTGCGGTTTGACTGTAATCCGCTGTATCGTTTTCAATGCCTAACAAAGATTTTGTGCTCGACATACCGCCTTCTGCCACGACTAATAACTTGGTATGCAATTCATTACCATCGGTTAACGTGAGTTTGGTGTAGTCACCCTGATGACAAATGGCGCTAATTTCGGTTTGCACAAACCAACTCATTTTTTGTTCCGCCATTTGCGCCAATGTTTGCTGAAATATCTGTCCGATATTGCGCATTTCGGCTACATATCCCATGGCGGATAATTGGAAATCACTGGCTTTTAAAATGGTTTTACCAATATGACCTTTGTCAGACGTAACAATAGTTTTAATTGGCCATGCGTGGGGTTTTAATCTTGGCCAAACGTGCCAATGTTGCAAGAGCTTTAACGAGCCGTAAGATAACGCGATGCAACGACCATCAAAGTTGTTTGTAAAGTTTAATTGAGGTTCGGTTTGCTGCGCTTCTAAACCAAATTGTGGTTTAGTTGTTGCGTTTGGGTCAACTATCGCAATGTTTAATTCCGGCGACTCCTGCCTCAAACCAATTGCAGTTAGCAATCCCGACAGTCCACCGCCAGAAATAACAACATCGAATATTTGAGGGTTTGATCCATTTTCTGTCATCGGTTTTATTTCAACTTTGTCCGTCGGCGTTAAATTTGTTTTCGGTTTCTATAACCTTGTCACGGTTTGCAATTAGTCCGTTCGTATTCAAAAAAACAACTTTGCATCATCAATTTATTGAGTGGTGAGATAAACGAAAAATGCTTAATCTCACAGCACATCAATAAAAGTAATCTTATTGCATTAACGCTTCGATCTCTTCAACAGATTTTGGCGCGGTAATCGTTAAGTTTTCATAACCGGTTTCGGTGATCAAAATATTATCTTCTATACGTATACCGATGCCGTGCCATTTTGGCTCACAATTAGCTTCCGAATCGATATAAATGCCTGGCTCAACCGTAAATACCATGCCTGCTTGCAACGGACGTTGAGCACCAGCTTGGTTATAGTCTCCAACATCGTGTACATCCAGGCCGAGCCAATGAGCTAATCCATGCATATAGAAAGCTCGGTGGGCGTTATGTGAAATTAGTTGCGTGACATCGCCTTCTAAGATATTTAACTCAACCAACCCTTGGGTAATAAGTCGAACCGATAATTCGGTTAACGCTTTTAGTGTCGTACCCGGTTTGATGTTATTAATGACTTCAACCTGAGTATTTAATACTAATTGATACAGCGCTTTTTGTTCTGGTGAGAATTTACCCGATACAGGGAAGGTACGAGTAATGTCAGCAGCGTACCCCTGTAATTCACAACCGGCGTCTATTAAGACTAATGACCCAGACTCAATCACATCTTGGTTTTCAGTGTAGTGTAAGATACAGGCATTTTCGCCACCACCAACAATTGTGCCGTAGGCTGGGTGTTTGGCACCAGACATCGCAAATTCGTGATGAATTTCTGCTTCGAGTTGAAACTCAGTTACCGGTTGCTTTAACTTATGCAGGTTTGCCGCAAACAACATGGCGCGTTTATGGGCGGTAGAAGATATTACGCCGGCCCGTTTCATAACGGTAATTTCATCAGCCGACTTAAACAAACGCATCTCGTGAATAAGTGGTCGCGGATCGGATATTTGCGTTGGCGCATTCCAGCCTTTTTTAGGCCCTGTTCGAAGTTCGTTTAACAAATCAAAAATACGTTTGTCGTTTGCTTCAGATTCACCCTGTGGCCAATACAAGATAGTGGTATTGTTAATAGCGGTAAATAACACACTGTGGAGTTTTGATTCATCAAACGTTTCGTCAAATTCAAATTGTTGCTTGGCTACTTCTGCACCAATACGACGGCCCTGCCAAATTTCAGCAACTTTGTCTTTAACCCGGCAAACCAGTGTTGAACTTGTTGTATCCAAAGACTTTTCTAAAACAAGCCACGCATCTGGCTCAGGAAAATTAGTGAGGTATTGAAAATCACTATTTTGTCTAAACGGAAACTCGGTATCGTTACTGCGCGTTAGTTCATTGGCGGCGGGTATTATGGCAACGCTGTTTGGCGCCATTTGGGCTAACAGACGATTGCGGCGGGTGACAAACTCACTGTTTGGTATCATAACGTTTTATTAACTCGTAAATAATTAGTGAAGGGTCTTTTTAGGCTCTGCGTCGTCTTGTAGTGGCTTACCAAACTCCTGATGGATTAACACAGCCGATATGCGAATAAACTCCACCACTTCGTAATAGTCGCCCTGACTTTCGTTTGTATCATCTAAATTTGGATCCATGCGCGTGATGTTAGTAAAGTCTTCAATAATTTCACGAACGTCATTGGATGCCATTTTTAAATCACGTTGATTCAGACCAAAACCCACTAAAAAATATTGAACCCAGTTAATTAGCTCTTCGGCTTGCTCTGACAAAACCTCATCATCGTCAAGTAACATAAGTTCAAACGACATATCTTCCGAGGCCAATTGACTAAATATTGACTGGGTTAATTCTTCGCTAGACTTTTTTAATGAGCCTTTGATAGCCATACCATTGTTAAACAAGTCGGCTAAATGGGCTAAATAATCTTCCGAACCTTTAAACATGCCACCAGCGATTAACCCGGTAATTAAACCGTGTAGCTCACTCGCTGTCGCTGTGAAATCGTGTTCGTTTATTACGCTCATTAATTCCTGATGTTTCATATTATCTTCCAAAAAATTTAATACTTTAAGTGTAAAACAGATTTTGAATTTAAAGAAGTAGATTGCTGTGAATGTTGTTTTTTCGTGTAAATAACGGGCAATAAAACGTCATCTTGAAAAATAAATGGCCAGTTGAATTTTATTTCTCTATTTTCCGTTGCAGCGCTTTCTAATCCTGTTATATTCCGCGACGCAATAAATTCTCTCTACAATGTTCGATATTGTTATTGGGCATTATGGAAATACTGGTTTATTGTTTGTTTTGGTTGCCTGGGGTGTTTGACAGAAAACTCATATCCCTGAGCCGATAATACTTACCCAGGAATGCATTTTCCGTTCTATTGCGCAAGCTCGGCTAGTCTTTGGCTAGTAATCGAGAAGCCTACGGAACAGAAATGTGCTCCGCCTTGAACAATTCGGCGTTCAAGGTTTTAGTTTTCATCGGCACCTTGGGGACCACCTAAAACAAAGACTTCCAACACATTTTTAAATAGAATTCCCACGCACCAAAATCATTAAAGCTAACACTGTGGTACACATCGTGGTACACAAAACCATTTGGTTGGATCCCCGTCATGGGGTGTCAGGGGTCGCCAGTTCGAATCTGACCAGTCCGACCAATTTTAAAGGCTTTCAGAGCATCTCTGAATTTGCCGCCCACTTAACGCCCACTTAACGCCCACTTAACGCCCACTTATACAGTGATTCAAATGTAAGTAATTTTAGGCTGAAAACGACACAATTATTTTTCAACAAGATGCCAAAATGAATAGTAAAATCATTTCTGAATTTTTGTCTGGCTAGGTCCAATGGATGGTCACATTCGTGGCGGTGTGGATACCCATAGTAAATTAGAATTACGTGGTTATTCAATGTGCCACTCGTTTTTGTTCTTTTCGTTTTGGGTGTCATCGCAATTAGATGGCTTTCTAAACTACTATAAAAAAGTGTACATTTCTATTTGTAACCGCAGACACTAACCCAGCAGCTAAGTTATCAACTCTCTGAGCATAATCCTGATCTGTCGTCCAGTTAGCAAGTAAGGCATTCTTTGCTTGAGTATCACCTACAATATCATAGGCACTATTTGCAACATGCACTAAAACATCCCACCCGCTATAATCACCTTCATATTGGTAAGCGTCAAACAAAGATCGTCTGCAAGTGCTGCGGAGGCACTTTGGTCAACATCGGACTTTCCGTTGATAGTTGCAACTAGATAATTACTCTAAAGTCTAGTTGGGTTGCCTAAGCGCGCACAAGAACGATTACCTGTCGTTTATAGCCGTCGAAAACATCGCCGTTCTAACCTAGCTTGCAGAGCACATTGACCTACTCACTAAGTCGAACGGCATTAAGCGGCTATTCGATTAAGTAACACATCTACTTATTTTTTCCAGTGATCGACAATTTCCGAACATCTGGTTGGAAAGACCATAATTTCAGGTTTTCTAAACTGAATGTTGACGTTGACGACACTTTGACTAAATCACTATCTCGTTTTGAAGGATAACTTCGAACCGAAAAAGCGGCCGCGTCATTAATAAACACGTCTACGACTGACCCATCAACAAAAACTCGTACGGACTCAATTGTGCCAAAATCTTGTTTAGAATAATGTCCCGTTAAGATCTGAGGCCCTTCGTCTTCACCAGCTAAACTAGAACGACTTTTATCCAATGTGACTTTACCCGTTTCCCCATCAATCACAATGGATGTTTGTTCTGTGCCATCGCTACTGCTCAATACGTCGATTTTCAAGCTGTTGTCACTCAACGCCTGGCCTTTAATATAGAGCTCGTAAGCTTTTAGTTCTGATGACACAAAAATCGGCTCTGGCGAGATCAAGACCTTTTGTAGATTAAACTGCAACTTATCACGTAACTGGACTAACTCAGGGGCTGGAGCCTGCCCCAACGCTAGTCGGTTCTGACTCAAAAACCAGCGACGTGGAAAACTAAACGTATGTGTCCACCCTGCGTTTTCTTGCGCTTGGGCAGTGCGTCGTTCATCGACAATGCCTATCGCTCTAATAGCGCCATCTTCACCACGAGCAACCGTTGGCGATAGATGACCAACGATAACATCTAACATTTTAGGCTTGGTATAATGAGGTTGAAATTGACCGTTTTTCCAAGTCCCTGTCCAATAGACTCCTCGTGTCGCCGGGTCTCCATACTTTTCAATTGTGCCGCCAATTGGGTTCACAACTAACACGTACACATCTTCGGTTAGCGCCTCAAATACAGGCATTTCCCAAATGATCGAGCCAATATCCATCGTTTGGTATGGCAAACTGCTAAAGTTGCTTTGGTGCTGCCATTTGACGTTAGGCCCCAACTTATCCGCGATGTAATAATCTAATCCACCATAATTTTTGTAGGCTGCACCAATGAGCATATGCCAGTTACCATTTTCCTGCCAAAGGTAAGGGTCACGAAAGTCTTCGACATGTTGCGTATTGATAATGGGCCCAACTTTTTGCCATTCAATTAAATTGGGATCTAGACTCATGGCCACGGATACACCAGGGTTGGCGGATGTTAAACGATCCGAATGGTTAACACTGGTGTAAAATGCATATGCCTGCTCACCGTCAACGACGACATCTCCAGACCAAATACCTTTCATGTCATAACCAAATCCAGCTTGGTTTATCTCAGGCCTTAGAGCGTCGGGGTAGTCCGTCCAAGTTACCAAATCATCACTCACCATGTGTCCCCAGTGCATCTGAGTCTTAAAGGGGCCATTTGGCGTCCGTTGATAAAACATGTGCCACAATTCATTTTTCCGGACTAAACCGTGGGGTTCATTGGTCCAATTTGCTGGCGGCATAGGGTGGTAACGTGGTCTTAAATGATCTAGAGCAAATCGAGATGATGGTACTGACAAAGCATTTTCTGCGTCAACAACACTCAAATCGGCTGTGAGATACATTTGAGTTATCTTCTCTAGCGAAAATACTTCAGTGGTCAACAATATGTTGTCAAAGGCGCCATTAATGCGATTAATGGTAAAGTTTAATAACTCGACTTCTTGATGACTTTTGGCCAACAAAAGTGGTGTATTGGCTGGCGTAAATTGACCGAAAGAAGGCATTTGAGCTTTACCAAGTAACGTGTCATTTAGGTAAAGACTTACCGTCTTAGTCTTGTCGTTTAATGAAAACGCCAAATGATTCCATTGATAAAGTGGGAACGGCTCTGTTGCCTTTATGTTCACCGGTCCTTTACTGGTCGCAAGCCATAACCCCCAGCGACCAAACGTATCGAGGTAAACTTCAAACCCTAAATCACCGATACGTTGATTTACTATCGCAGATGGCGTTAATTTATCTGCGGTCACTTCCAAATCAGAAGGATAACTTTCAAGCGCAACCCAAGTGGAAAATGTAAAACTATTTACTCCCTGAAGCGAGACTGAAGCTTCGCCCCAACTGGAAAAACCGTCAGTACGCCATGCCCTGCCTGTTACCCCCGCGACGCTATCTGGTTGCTCAAATTGAGTGAATAACTTAACGTTACTTTTTGCTAAATTGTCAAAGTTTTCCGTCAGTAATACGCTGTTGGCAAGCGCTCTTTCACTAAAAAAAATTACTGCGAGAAATGCATGCAGTGCCAATAAATTGGCAAAAAATCGAAGCGTTGTAGTCATCATAATACCTATATCCATACCTAAAGAAGGGCTAATGCGTTTAATACTTGCTGTTGTGATGGGGGGTGGCAGCCGATTTCACTGACGTTTAACGACGCAGCCATAGCGCCAAATAACAAGCCCTGTTGCAGTTGTTCTTTTTCGGCAAAACGATGCAGTGCGTTGTTACGTAGCAACTCAGAAATTAATGCAGAAAAAAACGTATCGCCTGCCCCTACAGCATCACCAAAAGAACGGGTTGGAATGATGTCTTGTTGCACCGTTAACCCATCGGTGATGATAAATGCCCCCTGTTCACCCAATGTTAACGCGACAATACCGTCGTTCATCACACTTAACATTTCAGCGGCATGATATATGGGATCATCTTGCAGACCCATCAGATGTAGATCTTCATCACTGACTTTCACGATGTCAGCTAACGCAATAAACTGCCATATCGCTCCGACATATTGGCTATGATCTATTTCAACCCCTAGTCGTACATTAATGTCGATGCTGATCTTCACCCCGCGATTTTTCAATTTAATTAAAACTGGCGTTAACACATCTATCATCTCTGGAACCAAGGCCAGTGATCCTGTATGAAATACCTCAACGTCCGCTGGTATAATCGCTAACAATTGCTCTGCGGTCATATCCAGATCAGCAACAGATTTACGGTAAAGTTGATAGCTCGGGTGCCCATTCTCATCTTTATAAACCAGCGCTAAAGAGGTGGGTTTGTCCGAACGATTATTTTCCGGGAGCTGGATCCCATCTAGTTGCGCCGCATGCATGATTTGACTTCCTAAATCGTCATTTCCGATGCGCGACAAATAACAACAATCTAAACCTTGCTTCGCAAAACTCCGAGCAACATTAAACGGTGACCCTCCAACAAATGGACGATAATCACCATTAGATTGTTGCAATAAATCAAAAAGCGCTTCACCAAATACCGCAACTTTATTCCTCATCATTTTTGCCCTACTTTGCTGATGATAATCGACTTCTCAGAGTCACATTGCGACTGCATGACGAGCGTATCAAAAGGACTAGACGGGAACAGTAATGCGGTAACAGACGTGGTACCATCTCCCCAAAATATTTCTAACGAAGATTTGTCTAAAATCATTTGACCCGATATTTGATCGTTGTGCGGCAATACCGGCGCCTCAATTATTGGCATCGTCCAAATTTTAATGTCAAAACCGGCATTTCGACGATCGACTGTCAGTAGCTTGCGCAATGGGTTGTATTTGATGATCACTTTTTCGCCATCGACGTTAGTTAACTCCCAAGTTGTTTTGCTCGGCGCACTAGTCGATACGTTAAACTCAATATTGACGACAGACTCTTGTGGAAGGTACGCCGAAATCGCCTGGGTGCTTTTATTCCGGGTGACCTCTACCATCGAATTTTGATATTGGTTCACCGGCTTATTAGCAAGCAAATGTCCATTTGATGTGCTAAGAAGAGTTAACTCTCTTGGTAACGCCATAGCACCGCTCCACGGGTAGGTCGGTAAATCTCCGGCATAGGTCCAATTTGACATCCAACCGATCATGATCCGTCGACCATCGACTCGCTGTAGGCCGTCAAACGTTACGCCGGCATAATTATCCGGTCCATAGTCGAACCATTTCACATTATCGTGATCCGTCTCAAATCTGTTGCCGTTAAATTCGCCAACAAAGTATTGCGTGCCGCAACCGCCATTCGGTCCACCGGGGTTGATGCTGACTATCAATACCCATTTTGTCTCACCATCTTCGGTGGTCAATTGAAACAGGTCGGGGCATTCCCATTCTCCAGCATGGCTTCCTACATCTTCACCAAAATCAGATAAAAACTGCCACGATTTTAAATCCGCCGAACCAAACAGTTTCACAACTTGGCCAGCCGCCAATACCATGACCCATTGTTTTGAGTCTTGATGCCAAAACACTTTTGGATCCCTGAAGTCTCTAATACCTGGATTTTCGATAACGGGGTTACCTTCAAATTTAGTCCAAGTCTCACCTGCGTCATTACTGTAAGCGATACTTTGGCACTGAACCGCTTGTTCAGAATGATGAGTGAAAATCGCAACTAATGGAGGATGTTCACCTTGCTGAAATCCCGACGTATTATTCCAATCGACCACCACGCTACCGGAAAAGATGTAACCTAATCCTTGTTTGTTTTCGTTGACATCTGGTAACAAAGCAACGGGTTTTTCCTGCCAATTCAACAAGTCAGTCGACACAGCATGACCCCAACTCATATTGCCCCATACATGTGCCTTAGGGTTGTGCTGGTAAAATAAATGATAGAGCCCGTCGTAATACACTAAGCCATTAGGATCATTCATCCAATTTTCTTGTGGCGTAAAATGGTTCAGTGGTCGCCACTGTTCAGTGAATTGTTTTTCTTCAGTGTTTTTCATAAAAATTCTCATTTTCACCGCACTAAATGCACGCATTTTAGCGGTAAAACTTTTCCTCTCATTTGACCTAATGGTGTGAAACTATTTTTGACTAACGATGGACATTATAATTTTACAATGCTAGCCTTTGTCAAGAATTAATCCAAAATTTAAATTGTCGTAACAGATTAGGAAGTAGATAATCAGTACTCATACACTGATAAACAAAAGAATTTTTATGACTTCAATTAAAGACGTAGCAGAAAAAGCCAATGTGTCGATAAAGACTGTCTCTCGGATCTTAGGCGGATTTGAAGGGGTGAGTGCCAAGACCAAAGAAAAAGTAACCAATGCAATGAAGGAGCTAGACTATGCACCTTCTGCGGCTGCTCAAGCGCTACGTGGAGTCGAAGCTGGGATCGTAAGTTTAATTACCGACAATTTGACGACAACACCAGACTCCTATGAAATCGTCGCCGGGATCCAAAACATTTGTGACCAACATGGTAAACAATTATTAATTGGCGAAATGGCAGGTAAACCAGAAAACTTTGAGCGGTTGGTTGACGACTTTAAACGTCATCGCTCACAGGCCATCATATTAGCGACGGTTTTCCACAAAGAAGTGAAAATAGAGCAGGCCTTCAAAAATACGCCACTTATTTTGGTCAACTGTTTTGAACAACAAACGTTACACCCGACGATTATCCCTGATGACTACCAAGGTGGATATGACGCGGCCGTCCACCTCATTAATAAAGGGCACACCCGGATCGCAGAACTTCGACTTTTTGAAGATATGAAGGCCTCCCAATTACGTCACCAAGGTTATAAACAGGCTTTATCCGATCACCAAATCGCATACGACCCTACCCTTATTCGGATAGGAGTTATTGAAAATGAGTCTGACGAGTTTGCACAACTAGAGCAAGTACTTAAAGACTTACTCTCCTTGCCAAACCCGCCTTCCGCTCTAATGTGTGGTAACGATAAAATGGCAATGCGAACTTATATGTTAGTACGTGGCGTGATGGGGTATCAGATCCCACAACAGATCTCCATCGTCGGTTACGATAATTATCGCCTAATTTCAGAAAATCTATTACCCAAATTAAGCACGGTGAGCTTGCCATATTTTGCCATGGGACAAGAGGCAGCAAAATTGGCAATCGCCAAAATTAAACAAGCAAAAATTCATAAAATCAGCGGTCAGTTTGTCGATAGAGGATCAGTAGCTACACTGCTCTGAGCGTCAAATGGCCAATAATAGGAAGCAACATGTTTAAAAACTCAGATAGAAATTATTGGCTATTAAGCTTAGCACTCTTTTCCTTCTTCTTAACTTGGTCATTTTCATTCTCATTATTTCCTATATGGCTCAATCAAGCCGCGGGATTAAATGGCGAAAATATGGGGATTATATTTAGCCTCAATGCCGTGGCCGCATTATTCATCATGCCCTTTTATGGCTTTATTCAAGATAAACTCGGGCTAAAAAAATATCTGTTGCAATGGGTTGGTGTTTTACTCATCGCCAGCGGACCATTTTTTATTTATGTCTATGCGCCTCTTTTGGCCTCTAATTTTTATTTAGGCGTCATACTTGGCGGCATCTTTTTCAGTTTATCCTTTTCCGCCGGAGTCGGTGCGACCGAAACCTTTATCGAACGTGTCAGTCGGATTTCTGGGTTCGAATTTGGTAAAGCTCGAATGTGGGGATCGATAGGTTGGGCAACCGCCACATTTTTTGCAGGTGCCCTGTTTAATATAGACCCTAATATTAACTTCTGGTTGGCATCTTGTTGTGCGATCATCTTCTTAGTTTCCGTAACCTTGGTTAAGCCCACGGAAAAAGCCGAAGATGAAAATCTCATTGACGATAAAGCGTCGGCATTAAATATCCAAGATGCCTTTGGGTTGTTAAAAATGAAACGATTCTGGGCATTTGCTACCTATGTAATGGGGGTAACCTGCGTATATTCCGTATATGACCAGCAATTTCCAGTCTATTTTGCCTCTTTATTTCCGAGCCAAGCTGAAGGCAACGCGATGTTTGGATACTTAAACTCTTTTCAAGTATTTTTAGAAGCCGGAGGCATGTTTATTGCCCCGTTTATCGTGAATCGAATTGGCGCTAAAAACGGCCTTGTATTAGCCGGTGCCATTATGGCCGTACGAATGATAGGGTCAGGCTACGCTTGGGATCCCATTTCAATATCGGCAATGAAGCTTTTGCACGCCGCCGAATTACCGATAATGTTGATAGCCATTTTTAAATATATCTCTGCGACTTTTGATGCAAGGTTATCCTCAACACTCTATTTGGTGGGTTTTTTATTCTCCACTCAAGTATTTGCCAGTATCTTGTCTGTGGTCGCGGGAATGATGTATGACGCAATAGGCTTTACCTTATCTTATAAAATACTCGGCAGTGTGGTGGTCTTTTTCACCATTGTCTCTTGGGTTATTTTAACCGATGACAAAAAAAATAACGAAAAGCAATTAAGCGAGCAGCCAGCTTAATCTTTTCCAGTGTCATCTGAGTGGCGACAAAATTGTTGTTCGCCACTCTCACTTTATAAATACGCCGATGGCTCCAACCGCCTTACCAACAAAAACAATTCTTATTATTTACAACAAGATACAAAGATTTAAAATTCAATACCTAATGTCTAACTGCGCATTAAACCATCTTTTTTTTGTCTTTTTTTAAAAATACTATTGACAACTACTGTATAAAAAGTGTCATAATGTCCATCGATAGCCAAATAGAGCAATCACGATCCGATGCGATGAACATACAATGTTTGTTAGCATCGAATTTTTTTGACTCATAATGTCCATCGATGTACATTTAGTCTAAAATTATAAAATAAAACTTGATCAACGGAACACACACATGAAATTAAAAACACTTAGCAGAATAATTTCTTTAACTTTGCTCTCTCAATCAGGGTATGTATTTGCTGAAAATGTGAACAAAGAAAAAGATGAGGAAATCGAAGTCATCACCGTATCCACAGGTGTTACAAAAAACACCCATAAAATGGAAGCGACTTTTTCCATCAACACGATTAGTGAAGAAGACATTAAAAAGTTAGCGCCTCATGGCGCCGCCGACTTACTCGGTAACATTCCTGGCTTTTTTCCAGAAGGTGGCACAGCAGGTGAGTCCCACAACAACGTGTTAGTCCGAGGTTTGCCACAAGCTGGTGGTTATCGTTATGTTCCGAATTTAATTGATGGTTTGCCAGCATATGAAGAGCCTGAAGCTCCATTTATGAATAATGACGTGTTCATAAAACCTGACTTAATGACGGTAACTGTAGAAGCCGTTAAGGGTGGCCCTGGCGCCATTTTATATTCAAATGCTTTGGGTGCAGCCGTTAACTATATTACCCGTACTGGTGGTCAAGAGTTTGAAGGCGCTTATAAGTTAGAAGTTGGCGATTGGGGCCACGTTCGTAACGAATTTTTTGTGTCCGGTCCAATTAATAAAAACTTAACGTTTGCCGTTGGTGGTTTTTATCGCGTTGCAGATGGTATCCGTGATCCGGGTTATACCGGTAATTCTGGTGGTCAAATCCGAGGGAATTTAGTTTATACCAGCGATGACGGTACAACCCAAATTAAATTACAAGCCCACAGCATTAACGATAAAACCAATTTTTATCAAAACATTCCTTACTCAGTAGAGAGTAATCGTGAGCCAGGCACTCAAAGCAATCCGTTTGAAATTAATCCAAATGATGTAAACAGTTTAGGCGTTAATTTTCAAGATGGGACGGTATTGTCACACCAAACCAGTTTTTATCAATTATACAATAGCGACGGCTCTCAACTACCACTCGACATTACTAATGGTATAAACCCTAAATTTGATATTTTGTCTCTTGAAATCTCCAAAGATTTACAAAATGATTGGCGCTTTGTTTCCTCGATTCGTTCCACAACCGGTTCCAATGGATTCTACTCTTTATTTAACGATCCACCGGCTGAAACATCTCGATTAACCAATGATCAATTTAACCGGATCCAAGGTTTTACTGGCGTATTAGGAGATGCCTATAGCGACGCTGTTGGGGTAAAAGCTTATTATTCTGACACCGTGACTGGTACCGATTTAACTGGTGCTGAAGAGGCGCCGAGCATTTTGGCACACAACATTCCAGTCTATGGCAAGGTTGATGCGACAAGTAATATCGCTGACTTTAAACTTTCTAAAGAATTTGAAGTCGGTGACAATTCTCACGAATTAACGTTTGGTTATTACACCAGTCATTACACCTATGATGTTTATTCTGTATTTGCCAGTGGTTGGAGTGACATTGGTGAAAGTGCTCGTCTAGTTGACTTATACGCCGTCGATAATAATGAACAGCAAGTTGGTCCATCGATAACTCGCGGTGGTTTAGATCAACCTGCGATATTTGGTCTTGGCGCGGACGCCACTATGAGAACCAATGCGTTTTACGCTTTGGATCATATGACGCTCTTAGACGGTGATTTATTAATCGACCTTGGTGTTCGTTGGCAAGAATTGGATGTAGATCGATTAACAACCAATTCATTTGACCCTGGTAACAGTTCCAATGACTTTACCCCAGCAGATGTCGTTGTCGGTTCAACTAGCGATACCTTGGCAGATAACTTTGTTAATGTGCCTGACGGTACCCCACGTTTTGCATCTGAAAGTTACGATGATATAGGTTGGACAATTGGTGCAAACTACCGCATCAACGAAAACTTCACCACGTACTTAAGCATTGCCGACTCGTTCCGTTTACCAGGTTTTGAAGATTATATCTTTGGTGGTCCTGCAACAAATCCAACAACAGGCGAAGTTGCACGTGGTGATCAAGTCGAAAACATCAAACAAGTTGAAGGTGGTTTGCGTTATGCAGATTCCGTCAACTCAGTGAGTTTAACGGCCTTTTACATCGACTTTGCGGCAAAAGAAAACCTAGGTCCAACGCTAGATGATCTTAGTGCTACTGGTAATGGTATCGCCTGTACGGCAATCCCTGCGCCAGCAAATTGCCCTAAGGTACGCGATGTATTCCGCCGAAGCTTAGATAATATAGGGATAGAGTTAGAAGCGTCCTATTCTCCAGAAGCGCTGGAAGGTTTGACTTTACAAGGCAGTATCGTTTGGCAAGATCCGCAACTGAGTCAAGATAATGAGATCAGAAACGGGATCGTAGAAGTTGATACAAATGGCGATGGTGTATTTGACGAACGTCAATACGATGTTTCAACAACCGAAGGCAGACGACCAAGACGTCAATCTGAATTGTTGGTTAATTTCAGACCATCATATGATTTTGAATCTATCCCATTATCGATCTACAGCCAGTTCATGTATTACTCAGAACGTTTTGCGACTGATGACAGTACCAACGTGACTGTATATCCAGCCTATTATCAAATGAACTTAGGTGGTATCTACGAATTTTCTGAGCAAATGGATCTACAAATTCACATTGCAAACCTAAATGATGCCGATTCATTTACAGAAGGTTCACCAATACTAAGTGGCTTGTCTTTCTCAAATGGTGACTACACGGGCGTTGCACGTCCATTGTTAGGACGTACGATTAAAGCTTCTTTAACCTACCGTTTCTAATCTAACCATCAATAAAATCCAGCCCTTAGGGCTGGATTTTTTTTAGCGGCCAATTAAGCCATTAAGTTGAGTATCAAGGTTACCTGCCGCCAGAACCACCGCCACCTGCACACCTGCCACTACCTGAGGTTCGAGAGCAACCTAAAGAACAACTGAAGAATGATCTCTTCCCCCCTAGTTGCAACGTATTTCTGGGCGAAGCAATTTGCATAAGTTGTAACGGATAAACGTATCGATATGGCCCATCATTTGGATTTTCGTCTATCTAATTAATAATCCGACGTTGTCATTCTCGTCTCTAATGTGTAATACACTTCGAAGGCAAGCTTTAGCGCAGTCGCTCGTTACGGCTACTCATTTACAATTTAACTAACTCTAAAGGCGTAATGTTATCTAACACAATTGGATTTAGAGTTGCTTAAATGAAGCAATTAAATTTATTGATTGATGTTTAGATTTGAATCCAGCCGTACATTCGAGCAGTTCCGTTTTAATTAGCCGATAAAGACTACCCATAGCAATATTCACTAGGATAAAATCAACTCGTTTTAAACGCCTGCCAAGGGCCGGTTATTGCCAAAGTTCGTGTCGGTGAATACAGATTAACAAACAAAGTGCTGCCATCGGGTGAAAAACAAGCGCCTGCAGGTTCGGTTTGCACTCGAATACGCGCAACGTCATATACTTTGCCGTCTGGTGTAACGCCGCGTAAATGATTACTCGTTATTGCCGTATATTGATCTTCACAAACGATTAAGTGGCCATTTGGCGCCACCGTTAGATTGTCACCAAAATTATATAATGACTTATCTGTGCTCTCTAGAAACAATTGAATTTGCCCAGGGCTTTTGGCTTCATCCTTAGTTCCTTCATGCACTGAAGGTTGATAACGCATAATTTGCCCCAGTTTTTGTGAGCCACCATTTGTACAGCAAAAATACAATTCGTGATCTCCCCAATGTATACCTTCACCTCTTGCAAAGACTGCTGCACCTTTGTCATAACCTTGGATTCGCAAGTCGTCTTCAGGTGCCTCTGGGTTGTTTATATTAATCCATTCAACATCAAACCACTTCTCTATTGGCATAGTTAAATTAGACCAATTACGGCTATCAAATTTAGGCAAGTGCATGACAACCATTGCTTGTAACTGACCACCTTTATCCAACTGGCCAGGTGCGTTAGGTATAAAGCGATAAAACAAACTGTCCCCCCTGTCCTCTGTTAGATAAACAATTCCAGTTTGAGGGTCGACTGCAGCCGCTTCATGATTAAAACGTCCCATTTCTTTTAACGGTTTAGGTTCTACCAAGCCCGTAGCGTTAGCCGAGATTTCAAAAATGTAACCATGGTCGCGTGTAATATCGTCCCCAGCCTTTGCGACAGACTCTTCGCATGATAACCAAGTACCCCAAGGAGTAATGCCGCCTGAACAATTTCGAATTGTGCCAATTAAACTCAAAAACTCCTGTTCTAGCTTTTGAGTTTTAAGATTATAAATTAAATTACTTGTCCCTCCTGGCAAAGCGATTCCGTTACTAAAACTATCGTATGCTTTGTCTGAGGTGTAGGTTTTGGATTTTTCAGGTAAATCGTCGAAATGTTTTGGATGCAGTTCATGGTTTCGGATTAATACCACCCGATCGTCATCAAGTTTAAAGCACCCCATTCCATCGGCTCGATCAGGTACAGGCAAGCCATCACTCATTCGATCTTCGAACTGTGAAATCACTTGATAACTAAAGCCTTCTGGTAAATCTAAAAGTCGATTAGGATCAGTAAGTAACGGGCCATACCCAGAATATGTTGGGAGAGGAGGATTGGTAACTTGCGCGCTCACCTTACGGCCAAGCAAGCTTAAACTTAGTCCGGCAAAAGCAGTGCCGGCGATACCAAACATAAAATGGCGACGAGAAATCATAAATATCCTATTTAACGATGAATTTAGTATGTTCGTTCAAGTAACTACGCTCTAATCTTTACTTATACAGTCATTGGTCTTGACTGGTAATTGCAGCGTCACCCAAACCAATCTATGATCTGAAGAGGCTTCCCGAGTCGAAACTAGGCGCGATAATGGGCTTTGCGGCTTTGGCCAGAATACGCCACTAGAAATCACATTAAAATCAATGGAAGGCAAAACGTAATCAGCTCTTATCCCCCATGATGCTGTATGATTTGCAGCGAACTCGCTGGCATTGCGATTTAGCACGCCCCCTTCTGACTCTGGGATTATTTTACTGTTTACTTTTGGATGCGTTAGCAATTGCGAGATGGCGCCAGGAAATGCATCCCCTTCTACTGGGCTTGCGTTTAAGTCCCCTAAAATAATAAATGGAGAATTATCCGGAATACCGCCTTTAGTGCCATTATCATCATAATGATAACTTGTGCTGCTATTGTTAATGTAATCTGCCCAAAAACGCAGTTCGTCATGGTTACGGCGGCCATTCCTATCCTCTGGTCCGTCAAATACTGGAGGCGTCGGATGACTGGCTAAAACCCGAACGGTTTGTCCACAAACCATTACCGGAATATCCCAGTGAGACTTTGACGACAAACGCATTAACTCAACTTCATTTTTACGATACCAATGATTACCGTCCGTCTCTTTAGGCATCAAATGGTTTGGCATGTCTTTCCAAAGAAAATGCTGAAATGTCCTGACTTCAGTGGGGCCAATTGGATACTTTGACAATAAAACCATGCCATATTGACCTTCGTACTTGCCAAAACCAAAATGACTCAAACGATTTTTTTTATCCTGATGGAAAGGCGTTTTCATGCCGGTATTAACCGGGGCCAGATAGACAAAGGGGTAACGGATAGGTTGCTGACCTCGCTGGCTAACTTCTAGGTATTTTTGTTTAAATAACGCAATGCCCTGTTGCTTGTCAGCAATGTAATCAAATTCGTTAAGCAGTATTATATCGGGCGCAACACGTTGCACGATTTCAGCAATATTTTTTATCTGTGGGTGTTCTCCAGACTTAAGGGCTGTTCGCAACGCTGCATTCGACATGGCTTTTTGGTTGTTTTCTACATAATTAGTGGCTTCCATGCTGACATTAAATGTGGCCACTTTTAATGTTATCGGTGTTGATGTATTGATTGGGCTTGTCCCTTGTTCGATATTTTTAAAGTGTTGACCTGTGCCACATGCACTGAGCAAAGCGAGTAATAAAAAAACAAATATTAAGTAGAAAAAACGCATAAAATCAGAGCCCTTGGATGTATTCTTTGCTGGGTTACACAACAATACTACACCACTAACTTTACGTTTACATTAACAACGACACGCTTAGTTTTGAGTTGATAGGAAGTTAAAAAAACAAAAATAAAACTTCTTTGGTTAAACATTTAGATCCAACCAAAATAGAAATAATTTATCAATTCTCAATATTAAATTATGGTTCTTCCGTTGTAATTTGTTTTAAACAGATAACAAAACTACCGTCCTTAGGACACTCATGACGCTATCCAAATTTCAGACTTTATTCGTGTCCTTACTTATCGTAGCGACCGGTCCAGTTGATGCCAACATAAAACTCGCTGATATTGCCTTTGAATCCGGTGATTATCAAAGTGCCATTACCGAATATAAAGCGGCGGCGCAGGCCGGCAATGCCAGAGCGTTGCATACTCTTGGCGTGATATACAACCAGGGTTTAGGCGTTGAACAAGACAAAAACATGGTCATCAGTTGGCTAACATTAGCGGCGCAATATGACTTTAAAAACTCAAAAAAACTAGCCAGTTTGTTATCCGCCAAGCTTTCCCCTGCGGACAAACAAAACCTCGTCGAACAGCTACAGCGACTGGAACCCGTATACGGAAAAAAATCAATCAATACCAATATTCTGCCCCAGTTGATAACCAATAATCTGTCAAAAAAAGTTAAATTTTCAAACGGTGACGAGTCATATTTATTGGATATTGAAGATGACATAATTGACAACATCCTTGACGAGGAGGATTTAGATTTATCAGTCGATTCTGACTTTTCAGATGAGTTTAGCAGTAGCTATGTAAGTAATACCTCGATGAGAAGCCAAAAAAGCCCTTATTTGCTAATTGCGGATTTATCAATTGCTGCGGACGGCACCGTAAGACATATCGATGTTATTCAACAATATGGCTCTATTCGTCGAGCATTGAGACAACTAATAGAAGTGAAATTTGCTAAACCAATATTTAACGAATCCACAATACCATTTTTTAAACGGGTTAGATTAGGTCTAGCCCAGCAGCACCTTAATGTCAGTGACTTACGTACAGACTATAAAAAAATATATAGTGGGATTAGACACATCACAAACAAACGTAAAAACGACCTTCTTACTCCATCAGATCAATATTTGTATGCCGTTGTTTTAATGGCATTCGACGGAATAAAACGACAAGCAGACGAAGTAGAAACATTGCTTAGGCAGTCAGCAGACGCTGGCGTAGCAGAGGCGCAATATGTGCTAGGCAGCAAAATGTATAGAGAGCAGACAAACATAAAAGAAGCTACACATTGGCTGATTAAAGCGGCCCAAAATGGTCTCGCAAATGCCGAATACTTGGTCGGTGAACTCTGTTTAACTAGCCCTTGGATAGAGATTGATGAACACAAAGCACACTTTTGGCTAGAACGCGCCGCGAAACAGGGTCATGAGTTGGCGTTAAAGCGCTCTGCCTATATTAAATTAAATGCTACGGACCCAAAACTGCGCGATGCCAAAACGGCGTTAACCTACTTACAACCGCTAATGAACTTAAATGGTGACAATCCCGAAATACTATATTTAATGGCCCTTGCATATGAACAGCAAGACAAACGCCAGCGAGCAGATGCTGTTCGAATGATTAAAGATGCCATTTACCGTGCCGAACAACGAGGCTGGGACACTAAGGAGTGGCACGATAAACTTACAACATGGACGTCAGGCGGTAATGTAACGATTTCCAATGAGACGTACTAACTGATCACATACAAGATGACCATTACAGACCAGCGTTTAGCTACCTCTTTTAAACGGAGTTGTTTTAATCGGGGTTGTTTTTGCTGCAATCTCCTTTGTTTACCCGCTTTTCTTCAATTATTATTGGCCCATTTTGTCCAATGGGCCGATATAAATCGCAGGCAAAAAAAAGCGATGTAGCTTTCGCTAACATCGCTATAAAACAACAGGACTCAGATTAAGTGTTCTGAGCAGACACAGGACTAGTTTTAAATTTAAAACATATGCGTTTACGGGGTTTCTTTAAGGTAAACAGTCTTTTTCTCTAAATATTGTTCAAGACCAAACTTACCGTCTTCTCCACCAAAGCCAGATTGTTTCCAACCGTTGTGGAAACCTTGATGTTGTTCACCCATACCGCGGTTGACATAAACTTCACCGACTTCTAAATCGCTAATGGCTTTATGAATATCAAAGAAGTTTTTCGTGTAAATGTAAGCACTTAACCCATAAATACTGTCGTTGCAGTATTCAATAGCTTGGTCCATATCTTTCACTTTGATAATAGGTAAAACAGGGCCGAATGTTTCTTCATGAACGGCAATGTTACTTTGTTCAACGTCAACTAATAACGTTGGTTCGTACCAACAACCACCTTCAAAACCATCGACATTTGCCGTTTTACCGCCAAGGGCAACGGTTGCACCTTGCTTAACGCTTTCTTGAACAATATGGTCAATGTTTTCAATTTCACGTTGATTGCACTTAGGGCCCATTTGTGTTTCAGGGTCCATCGGATCACCCACTTTGAGTGATTTAACGGCAGGTAAAAACTTTGCCATAAACTTGTCATAGACACTTTCTTGTACATACAAACGTTCAACACAAGTACAAACTTGTCCACAGTTAGCAAAACGTCCCCATAATGCGCCTTCAACCGCTTGGTCAAGGTCGGCGTCGGCCATAACGACCATAGGTGCTTTACCACCTAACTCCAGCATAACAGGTGTCATATATTCTGCAGAGGTTTTGTAAATTTGCTTACCTGCTACCGTTGACCCTGTCATGGTGATCATTTTTGTAATTGGACTTTCACAAAGTGCCTGACCCACCACTGAACCTGAACCATTTATAATGTTTAACACACCCGCTGGAATGCCAGCTTCATTTGCTATACGACCGAGTTCGGTTGTCGCCAATGGCGTTTCCTGCGTGGGTTTAACAATAATGGAATTACCCGTAATTAGGGCTGGACCAATTTTACGACCCGCCAAAGCAAGTGGGAAATTCCATGCGGTAATTCCCACAACAACACCACGAGGAACCTTGTGAATATAGATTTTTTCGTGCTCATTGTCAGAAGGCAAAATGTCACCTTCGATAGTCAATGCATTATCACAGGCGTAATCAATAAATGTCGCAGTAACATCCACTTCCATTTGAGCAACCGATAACAGTTTACCCTGCTCTGCAACAATCATTGGCGCTAAAATATCTTTGTTTTCACGAATTTTATTCGCAAAGTTACGTAATATACTCTGACGATTACGCGCCGTTAGCTTAGCCCACTTCTTTTGTGCAGCGTCTGAGTTTTCTAGCGCGAATTGTGCGTCTTCTACGCAACCTTTTGGGATAACACCAATTTTCTCACCCGTTGATGGGCTTAAGATATCGATCGTTTCTGTTACTTTTGACGCAACGTATTCGCCATTTATAAAATTTACATTATTTTGAAATTGCATTGGATTATCTCCCCATCCAGCCGCCATCTACTAACAAGATGGTACCATTTACATAAGAAGCTGCGTCTGACGATAAAAACACAGCTGGGCCTTTAAAGTCATCTGGGGTGCCCCAGCGACCCTGTGGTATGCGATCTAAAATCGATTTTGAACGTATCGGATCATTGCGTAATGCTTCAGTATTGTCAGTGTCAATATAACCAGGTGCGATGGCATTTACGTTTACGCCTTTACCTGCCCATTCATTTGCTAATGCTTTAACTAACTGACCAATTGCGCCTTTACTTGCAGCATAACCAGGTACGGTAATTCCACCTTGGAAAGTCAATAAAGATGCAGTGAATATGATCTTACCACTGCCTCGTTCAACCATATCTTTGCCAATTTCGCGGCTAAGTACAAACTGCGAGTTTAAGTTAACGTCAATCACTTTATCCCACAAGTCATCGCCATGTTCTGCAGCTGGTGCACGTAGGATAGTGCCTGCGTTATTAACCAAAATATCTATTTGGTCAAAATCAGCTTTTACTTGTTCAATAAATTTGTACAGAGCATCACGGTCTGAAAAATCACATTGGTAAGCTTTAAAATTACGACCTAAAGCTTTGACTTCTTTTTCGACTTCAGAACCTTCAAGTTCTAAACTCGCTGATACTGCGATAATGTCAGCGCCAGCTTCTGCTAGTCCCAATGCAATACCTTTACCAATGCCACGTTTAGCGCCAGTTACTAAGGCCACTTTGCCTTCTAAATTGAATTTTTCTAACATTTTTTATTCTCTCTTTGGTTTCCCCAAAAGCCTGGGAAAACCAATAAATTAATTAGCGATATAAGCGTTTAGGATATTAATGGTTTATCGGTTTATTCCGCACCACATGAAACCAATGCTTTCATACCAGTCGGATTGTTATCCATCCCAGCGAATGCTTTACCGATGTCTTTTAACTCATTTACTGAACTGATAAATGGTCTAACATCAATTTTACCAGAAGAAATTAGCTCAACAGCCCAGTCAAAATCAGCCGCTTCGTAAACACGTGCACCTAATAACTCTAACTCTTTCCAGAAAAATTGGAACAAATCAATCTCAGGTGCTTGGGCGTGAATAGCCACCATAACAATACGACCGCGTCGGCCAGCAATTTGTGTCATTGCATCTATGGCAGGTTTTACTCCAGAGACTTCAAATACGACATCTGCACCTTTTGTTTCTGTCCACTCGTCAACAAATTTCGCTAAGTCCGTGTCAATTGGGTTAACGGCACTCACTCCTAGTTTTTCTGTGGCAAATGCTCGTCTGCTTTCATTTGGCTCAGAAACCAATACTTCTGCACCAACACTTTTGGCAACAGCTGCAACCAATTGACCAATTGGCCCACCGCCTAAAACAACCACTTTTTCACCAGCTTGTAAGCGTGAACGACGAATGTCATGACATGCTACTGATAAAGGCTCGATAAGTGCGCCTTGTTGCAAATCAACATTTGCAGGTAATTTATGCAATGTACGCGATTTAACTGTCCATGAGTTTTGGAACGCACCCGGTGAGTCAATTCCCATAAACTTAAGATTTTGACAAATGTGAGTATAACCGGCGTTACAAGTTGGGCATTCACCACACCAATCTAATGGGCGTACTACAACTTTATCACCAATAGAAAAACCGGTTACGCCGTCACCTAATTCAGCAACAACGCCTGAGATTTCATGTCCGATAGTCGCAGGAGGGTTAACACGTTGATCCATCACTCCATGATAAATGTGCATATCTGTTCCACAGATACCAACATAACCAACATTTAGACGCACTTCACCTGCACCTGGCTTTAACGCCTGCCCTTCAACGATGTTGAAATTTTTATTACCAATATATTGAGCTGCTAACATGTTTTTACCTATAAATTTAAGAAGTCTTGACTAAATGTGGAGTAACTAAAACAGGGTCAAACTCGACACCTGTGCCAACCAGCTCAGGCGCTAGCGCCAAGCCATTTTCGATTTGAATTGGACGTGTGGTGTACTCATCAATTGGAAATGAGTGCACTTCTAAATAACCAGCGTGTGACTGAGAAGACAGCAATGACACGTGTAATTCGTGCATTCCATGACTGCATACTGGAATATTGTGTTGTTTCGCGAGTTCTGCGATTTCTAACCAGCCCGTAATGCCACCGATATTTGATGCATCAGGTTGAACAAAACCCAGTTTAGATTGGGCAAATGCATACGTGAACTCATGCCAAGTATGGAGATTCTCACCCATTGCCAAAGGTATTGTCGTCGCATCGGCGATACGTCCATACATCTCGTACTCATCTGGCAAGGTTGGTTCTTCAAACCAGGTGATATCAAGAGGTTCAATGGCTTTTGCAAATTGGATTGCCTGCTTTTCAGACATTGAATAATTTGCATCCACCATGAACTTAATGTCAGAGCCGATCAGTTTGCGCACGGCTTCGGCTCTGGCAACATCTTCTAAATAGTTTTCTTTACCGACCTTAATTTTTACTGCATGGAATCCTCTATCCAAATAACCTTGAATATTCGTTAACAGCTTTTCTTGACTAAAATTAAGATCTATTCCGCCAGCGTAGCATTTGGTTCGGTCACTAGCGCCACCGGCGACCTGATATAGTGGCTTGCCTAAGGTTTTACATTTGATATCCCAAAGAGCGATATCTATCGCTGACATTGCAAAACTTAAAATTCCACCACGCCCTACGTAATGTAAATTCCAATACATGCTATTCCAGACGGCTTGAATGTCATTGGCATCAGCACCAATTAGCGTTGGTTTAATTTCGTCTTCTAGCAACGAAAATATGGCCCTGCCGCCCTTTCCACCGGTATAGGTATAACCCGTACCTTCATACCCATCATCCGTAAAGATGGTACTAACGATAATTTCAAAGTGAGTATGATCACCATGTTTGGCGTCAGACAAAACTTCTTTCAACGGAATGTTATAAATCGCATTTTTTATCGATTTAATTTTGCGAATTGGCATAACTCACTCTCAAAGTAGAAGACTAATTACAGTTTATTGTTAACAATCTACACATTAATTTTAGGTATGTAAAGTTGAAAGTTAAAATAGTTTTAACCTAGTTAAATAAATCGAGCATTGGTTTTCGGGTATAATTCGCGGGGAAATAAACGTTGTTATGGCGATAACGAAATTTCATCGGGTGTAAGTGAAAATTAGTAACAAATACAGATCATTACCAAAACGATTAGTCGCCAACCTTCCCCTTACTAAAAGTTGGATAAGTTAAAAAACATGATAAGGTGAAATTAGATTTCAGCCTTGAAGAATATAAGGTAGATATTTTTATTCGGTCTATTTGCCACCTAAATCAACAGCTATCCACTGATAATTTTAAGTCGGGGTAACTAAAAGGTGACATTTATTGTACAACCAGATCTAAGGGTATTGCTGTTACTGACAATAAATCGTGGCCATTTTTACTTTTTAGGGCTCCCCAATGCGCTTACTCAATAAGTAAAAAAGCACATTGGTTCGCATTACATTAAAACTAACCGCAATTGACTTCACCAGAAGCAAGTCCAGTCAATTGAATGTTGCTGATTTCTATGTCTAATTTACCGACAGTCTGAAGGCTAAATATGGTTGTCACTTTGCTAAAATCAAACCCTTCATTTGCCAAACATTTAAGCGGGATAGGGATAGAAACCCACTTTCCTTTAGGCGCACGTTTAAACGCATTTTTAAGTGGGAACTTCGTCCGGCATTTCCAATCCCAACCGCACTCCATCATCAACTCAACGTTTTCTTTTGGGACTTTATTTACCTTTACATCGAAGGTTAGCGCCGCTCGGTCAATGACACTTGTTAGGTCTGTGTGTTTCATCTTATTGGTCACATTCATCGTCAGAATATTTGAGTCGACACTGCCCCATTCGTTTTTAATCCCTTTCGGTTTCCACTTAAATCGAACAGCATCACCATCAACAGATTTTTTTGCAGGAGACGCCTGCAAGCTACTGCGAACTGTAGCGACACTTTCTCCTATGTATTTGGTCTTACCATAATTTAACCCCAACTCCCATGGCGATACCGCACTGCCTTTGTTTAGATAATTAATGTTTGGATCTAAAGCGGCTGCACTTTGGAAAGCAGCCAAAATTAATATCATGCAAATTATTTTTAACATTTTCATAATGACACTCTACTTAATTTACTGGTTATTATTTTGTTCGGTATTTACTGTATCCCACTTTTTCATTGTTGACAATTTACAATTGACTAGTTGTGTATAGTATGTAAAGTACACTATATTAAAGTAGAGTCATGGCAAAAAATGACCAAGGCGTTGGGGAGCCAATAGATATGCAACATAAAGTAAGTAAAGTCGTTATTTTGGGTGGTGGTACTGCTGGGTGGATGACCGCGGCCCTCTTATCTAAAGCGCTTTCTAAAGTTGACATCACGGTAGTGGAATCTGAACAAATTGGAACCATTGGCGTTGGCGAGGCGACAATCCCGAGTCTTCACTTTTTTAATGATATGTTAGGGGTAAATTCTAGCGAGTTTATAAAAAAGACGTCAGGCAGTTTTAAACTCGGTATTCAATTTGAAAACTGGCGTAAACCAGGAGAAAGCTACTTTCATGGTTTTGGCTCTACAGGGCTAGGTATGTGGGCAGCAGGGTTTCATGAATACTGGCAACGGGGCATCGAGCTTGGGATCAGCAAGCCTTTTGGTTGTTACAACTTAGAAACCCAAGCTGCTTTACAAGGTAAATTTGCCCATCTCCAAGGCGGTCCAAACTTTGCCTATCATCTTGATGCCAGTTTATATGCGAATTTGTTGCGAGACAAAGCCATATCACAAGGCGTGAAAAGGCAAGAAGGTTTAGTCAATCACGTACAAACTAACCCTGATAATGGTTATATCACCGCGCTTGAGCTACAAGACGGCCCTACCGTAAAGGCAGACTTCTTTATTGATTGCTCCGGGTTTAAGGGGCTGTTGATTGATGAAACATTAAAAACACCATTTGTCGACTGGTCCCATTGGTTACCAATGAATAGAGCAATTGCAGTGCAAACCGAACTCGCAACACCACCGCTCCCTTATACGCGTTCTATTGCTCACAAGGCTGGATGGCAGTGGCGTATTCCTTTACAACATCGGATGGGTAACGGCATTGTATACGGTAGCGATTACATGAGTGATGACGAAGCCCGCGATACATTAGTAACATCTGTTGAAGGTAAAATGTTAACTGAACCGCGCATGCTAAAATTTAAAACGGGCCACAGAAAAACACTATGGAATAAAAACTGTATCGCAATTGGCTTGGCCGGTGGCTTTATTGAACCGCTAGAGTCTACGGCAATTCATCTCATTCAACAGGGGATCTTACAACTTATTAAGTATTTCCCAACATACGGCATAAATCAGCTGGAAGTCGATGAATACAACTATTACATGGAGACGGACTACAACGAAATTAAAGACTTTATTGTTCTGCATTACAAACAAACGGACCGCAATGACTCACCATTTTGGCAGTTCTGCCAAGAAATGAAAGTCCCGCCAAGTCTGCAACAAAGAATGGATATGTTTAAACAAACGGGTCGATTTGTGCAACGGAAAAACGAAATTTTTAACGACTCATGGTTGCAGGTAATGATTGGGCAAGGTTTGATCCCAGATAACCATCACCCAATTGCCGACGAACTCTCAGAGAGTGAATTAAAGCGTTTTCTTGACGACATTGAACAAGATATTCAAAAGAAAGTTGTACGATTGCCTAACCATGCTGACTACTTAAAACGAATTAGCTAGTTAATACAAAACGCTAAAGCTTACATAACCGCAAACCACTATGATTCATACAGTGCTATCCTCATTAGCCCTGTTTTCCACTATTCATTGTTGACAATTAACTATTAAAAACAAACAATGGGATGTGTTTAAAATTCAATCACAAGGGAAATAAATGAATAACAACATTCAATTTAAACCATTATTTACTGCGGCTCTGTTGTCCTCGTTGGTGCTGGTAGGTTGCTACCAAAACGGCGAACCTCAGTTAGCAAAGCAGTCTCAATCAGTACTAGTAGACCACTTTGAAACAGAAACCCTATTATTGGACTTGTTACCGAAGATACAGCGACAAAAATCCAGTTGGATAACAGCTGAAACAGCAAAGTATGATTGGATCGATAATGAATCACTAATCATTAATTTCAAAGCATCAGAAAACATATCAACAGTTCGAATTGAACCCGCCTCTCCATGGTTACTATCCAATTTGCCTGAGCACAATCTTGCATTTGACGTTAAAAATTTAAGCGCTCACTCAAGTCACTTTTATTTGTTGCTAGAAAATCAAGATGGCGAGGCTCAGAGCCGGTCCATCGCCATTCCAGAGGGATATCAAGGAACGGTTTACTTCCCATTATCAGGAAAAGAAGCCGAAACCGAAGCGGGTTTTTGGGGGGACCAACCCCCGTGGCAGACCAAAGACCAATTAATGATATGGCGTTCGTGGCGCCACGATAACGTTGACGTATCAACAATTAAAGCGTTGACCTTTCAAACAATTGGTCTTGCTGAAGATAATACAATTGAAATCAATAATATTAGGATCCGAAAAAACCCACCACGTGATCCAAACTGGATGACTAATGTGTTAGATCAATATGGTCAAAACAATAACAATAAAACGGCTTTACATATCGATAACGATGCGCAATTAGCGGCAAACACGCAAGCCGAGTTGACGGCGCTTAAAGACGCCAAACCTGATCCAACTCGTTCACGATTTGGTGGCTACAAAGCTGGCCCAAAACTAGAGGCCACTGGTTATTTTCGTACCCAGAAATATCAAGGAAAGTGGTGGATGGTTGACCCCGACGGCTATCTTTACTTTTCCCATGGCCCGGCCAATGTTCGCATGGCGAACTTGTCTACATTGACTGGAATTGACTTTAAGGATGACAAGGTAAGATATCGTTCCCCTGATGAATTGACCCCTGAAGACTCAATGGGCGTTGTACACGTTTCAGACGAAACTCGCCAAACACGCTACTTATCATCGGATATTAGACGCAACCTATTTGCATGGTTACCCGAATATAATGAACCGCTCGCCAAACACTACAGTTACCGTCGGTGGGCTTTAAAAGGCGCTATGGACCACGGCGAAACATTTAACTTTTATCGTGCTAACCTAGAACGTAAATACGGTGAAAACTTCATGGATTCTTGGTATGACGTTACCTTGCAGCGCATGAAAAACTGGGGATTCACCTCTTTTGGTAACTGGGTTGACCCAAACTTTTATGAGAAAAAACAAGTACCTTACTTTGCCAATGGCTGGATCATTGGTGATTTCAAAACATTGTCAGGTAAAGTAAATCATTGGGGGTTAATGCCAGATGTTTTTGATCCGGTATTTGCTGAACGTGCCCGCGCGACAATTGAAGAAATTGCGAAAAACATTAACAATTCTCCTTGGTGTGCTGGTATTTTTATCGACAATGAAAAAAGCTGGGGCGAACGTGAAGGCAGTATTGAAGCACGTTACGGTATAATATTGGATGCGCTATCCAAAAACAGTTTGGAAAGCCCAGCAAAACAAGCGTTCACTAAACACTTAAAACAAAAATATCAATCTATCTCGGCATTAAACTCTAGCTGGAATTCAACATTTGCAAGTTGGAAGTCATTTGCTAAAAACGCAGTTGTTGAGCAACATACTGCGGCCTACGTAGCAGATCTATCTAAAATGTTAGAGTTATTAGGTGAACAGTACTTTATCGTTGTCCACAACACGTTAGAAGACGTTCTACCAAACCATTTATATATGGGAGCACGAATGGCGAATTGGGGAATGCCTGATGAAATTATTAAGGCATCAACGGCGTATTCTGATGTTTTGAGTTTTAACATTTACGAAGACAGTATGCAGGATGACTACTGGCAATTTTTAGAAGAAGTCGATTTACCGGTAACGATTGGTGAATTTCATATTGGCACAGCGTCAGATTCCGGGATGTTCAATCCTGGTATTGTTCATGCCAGCGATCAAAAAGATCGAGCTCGAAAATACACAGCGTATATGCAAAGTGTTTTATCAAAACCTTATATGGTTGGCGCGCATTGGTTCCAGTATGTCGATGAACCTATTACCGGTCGAGCACTTGATGGAGAAAATGCCAATATAGGTTTTGTAAACGTTACTGACACGCCTTACCCAGAATTAATAAAGGCGGTTAAAGAAGTAACGGGCAAGATGTACCAGCAACGTTTAGCCAAATAATACCTTCAAAATAGTGGTAAATATTAGGCCTGAACTTAATGTTCAGGCCTCCTTTTCTTAAAATTGTATTTAGTAATCTATCCAGTAACAATAAACTAATCGGCGTGTCTCAATTTCAACCGTCTTAATTCTTTATGGGCTGTTAAATATATAAGAGATTCATCATCATTAAATGCCAAGTTTGCAGTAAAGCCAGGCATGGCTATTTGTGCTAGCAATCGCTTGTCAGAAGAAAATATCCAAACCCCACCAGGACCTGTCGCGAAAACAGTTCCAGTACTATGTACTTTAAGACCATCCGTTGTGCCATGTTCAATGCCTAAAAATTTGGGTTTAAATAACAAAGATTTATCAATGACATTACCTTGTGCATCTAACAGGTATTGATACCAAGCAGGCTCAGCGTCGTCAGATACCGCAACATAAAGCTTGTCCTGACTTGGTGATATTGCAATACCGTTTGGAAATGTAAGTTCGTCATCTATTAGAGATAATTTATTGTCCACTGACAAACGATAAACCCCTTGAAAGTCGAGCTCTTTATTAGGATCGTCCATACGTTTTGGTAATCCATAAGGTGGATCTGTGAAAAACAAGACCCCAGAGTGATGCAAAGCGACATCGTTCGGGCTATTGAGTCGCTTTCCCTTATAGTGGCTGACAATATGCTGGACGCTTGATGCTTTCACACGCTCAGTCATTTTCAACTTCGCAACCGTTCTAGTCGCTGTGGACATCATCACTAATGTGCCCTCTGCATCAATTAACAAACCATTTGCTCGGCCACTTGGGTATAAAAAGTCAGTAACACCTTGTAATTCACTATACGAATGAATTTTATTATTGGGAATATCGACAAATAATAAACGTTTATTTTTATCATCCCAAACTGGCCCTTCAGTCCATTCAAAACCTGATGCTAACACTTCTAATTTTGCACCAAGATCAAGTAAATCAAGCGCTTGTTTATCGTAGAGCGTATAAGCCCCCTGTTTCATCAACACAGGGGGCAGTTCTGAGGCTTGAGCATTAATTGTATTGCAAAAAAATAAACTCAAAATCAGATACTTCAATGGTTTCTTAATCTTTGTTATCTTTTTATCATCTGTAAAATCAAACACTCTGATTTTCCGATTGCTTGATTGTTAAAGGCCAACCATCAAATTGATTGCTCGATTTCCCATCTGTGATATCCACCATGAATTTATATGCTTCCATAGTGTAGGTTTTCTCTTCCTTATCGAAAGTAACAAAACCAAAACCACTACTTTTCTCATGTGCCATTACATATCTATTTTTTGAGCGACTAACTTCTGGATTGCCTATGGCATAAATATAATTTTTATTGCCAAAGCTATCTAAATATTCACCGGTATTCGCCATACCGTGTTCAGGACGATGAGTATACTTCAAACCTACATCATCAGGTCGCCACCAACGTTGCCAACCAACCGCAATCGCAGGAGTGCAGAACGCCCAGTTACTATCACGATGTTTTTCTAACCCATACTGAGAAACACTTGGTAAGTGCGTGTCTCCGCAAATATGTAAGGCTTTAGACCCTTTTATTGCTTCTACAGCTCGATTGCGACCTGATGCTGGCCAACCATTAGCGTCGAAGTCATATTTTAAATAATGTTTAGGGGTCATTTGATGTGTGGCTAAACTTGCGAAAATAGTTTGAGATATCAGAGCTTTCAGCTTATGTTCTCGCCAATCACGGCTCCATACTTTTAAAAACTGTTCTTGACGTTCTCCCAACAAATGTAAATCTGGAGAATCCCATTTGGGATTTATAAAATTAGGATCTTCTTCATTGCCTGAGGTGCCAACTAAAATGTCTAATCGTTCTGGACCACTTTTCCATTGCCTATCGGCGACAATTGCAAAGCTAACATCGCCATAAATTAATTCGCCATAATACACACTCAAATTATTTTTTGATGGTGTAGGATCAGCCGGTTTCATATGATGGGCTGTATGAGTGCGATGTACGACATTCAACATTCTAATTGGCTCAATATACCCTCCGGTTTTGTCTACTCTGTTTTCTTCATGAGCAGAAAATGGCATTGGGCTGCCCCCTTCTCCCCACAAATTACCTTGCAACACATCATGGTCGTCCGGCAAGCAAATTGTCGGGGCATTTCTCATGGCATCTCTGAAGGCCCATCCAAATTGATAATACTTACGAAGGTAATTTAAAATCGCCATTTTAGCTGGCACACGGATCATGCCAAAGCCACCGTGATTTTCATAAAGTTGATCACCAGAGAACAGCACTAAATCAGGGTCCATTTTTACTACATTATTAGCAACAGGCTCATATGGAAATGCATAATCATTTTGACATGTCAGCGCAGCCATACGCATTTTTCGCCCAGAAGGATTTGCCCTAATCATTCCTTCATAAACGTCTAGTTTTGTTGTCCCGTCTACTTGTCCTTCGCCATAAACAACACGGTAAGGAGTTGCTTGTTTTTCATCCCAGTTAACGATTCTAAAGGAAGCAACCCAAGCATCGGTATCCAGTTCAGCTTTACTGATGACCTGCCAATCACCATTTTGGAAAGTTTGTAATATTACTTGTTTAGAGTCTTTCTTGCCTAGCGGACCTGTGAGCACACTCAGGTTCATAACAAAACCTTCAGCGCTGCGACTGTTGTTTAAGGTGTACATAGTCCAAAGGATAGGTCCAAATTTTTGCTCTACGTTATGACTAAAAGCTTCACCTTCGATTTGCCAATTTTTAAATTGATAACGGCCACCATCACTACGGGACTGTTGTGGCCCACTTTCAAAAGAAGGTATTTCAAAATTACTCACGACAGCAAGGTTTCCTAATAACTCTTCCGTGCCGACTAAAGACGCCATACGACCAAGGGATTCACCACTGGTCGCCGATTTAATTTCAACGTCAAGGGCAACCAACTGAGCTTGTGGGGCGCCAGAAATTATAATTTCTAATTCTTCATTAACATTAGGTCTGGATAGCGGTTTACGTTTATCTCCTAGCGCTATTTGATTAGCAATTATCCCTACGTCTAAACCTTGTTGTACAAAACAGTTACTACGATATTCATTTATTTCGCTGCGAATGCCAAATCGGATAGACGCGCCACCATCTTTGATGCCTTGTTCTGCTAACTTTACACGTACAGACGTTCTGAATGCTTTAGTGGTATCAACCAACTGATGTTGTAATGAGTGCACGCTCCGTTGACCACCCGTTGTAACGCACTCTGCAGCACCATTGTTTATTCGCCAATCTTCCATTGGATTGGCCCAATATTCACCACCTAACCAAACTCTGTTGTGGGTATTACTCCAACTGTCTTTAATTGTGTTCTGTAACACAGGTTTGCTGATCATATTTGTGGTTTTTGTTGAACACGCTACGCCTGTTGCTGCTAAACCAGCCGCAAAAACTTTTAACGCATCACGTCGAGATATTTTATTATTCATTTTTTTACCTGTATATGATTGAGATAGAGAGTTTGATTAACTCTAAATCATTCCAATTTATTATCTTTTCAGCACTTCAAATTCCTTCAGGAGTCACTCGTATTCACTTTATTTCTATTTTAACCATATCCGATAGACCTTCTCGTAAATAACTCGGTGCCTCATTAGCAGCCAATGGCTTTGCGTCATCCCATGAATACACCTGTATTTCGACTTCCCCAACCCGTAAAGCGGTAACTACGCCAAATTTATCAACCGTCGCAATTGTTGGATCCGTTGAATGCCATATAACACCTTGTCGTTGCGCTGAATTAGGTAAAACCTCAACGTCAAATGTTAAACGTTCACCTACGGTTAGCTGCCTTTTATCGGCGATAATGGCAAGCGATGTGACACGTTGCTCTTTATGCTTTTCTAATTTGTTCTTTAATTCTTGGTAAGCTAAATGTTGCGTTTCCGTCAAGGAGTCAAAACTGAGTCCGCTATACCTGCGAATACCCCACTTACGATTGATATAAAATTCGCCATGTAACTCTAATGGATCATTTGTTAAATCAAAAAAACGCCCTTTTGGAAAATCTTTGTCGGGGGCATACAATTTATAGTCTTTGTTAAAAACGAATCTCAATAAATCATCAGTTGGAAATCGATTGTTACCAATATACCAACGATAAATATAGTCTCGGTGTTCTAAATTGTTTTTCCCTACAGCCTGCTGCCAAAAACTTACTCCATCTACTTGATCAGCATTAGGCATAGGTACACCAGCGCTCTCAGCAACCGTTGGATAAATATCAGTTATGTTAACAATGCCTGAATAACGTCTTATTGAGGAACCTTGACCAGAAGGTATTACACTTGGTTGACTCAATATCAACGGCACTCTAATACCATTTTCAGCTGTACGTCCTTTGCCACCAGGATAGATGGTTCCGTCTGGCAAAACATGACCAAAAGTTGACTTAGTACCGTTATCTCCCATCACAACGATTAAAGTATTTTCTATTAAACCTTGCTCTTCTAACTTGTTTACGACCTTTCCCACTAACTTGTCCATATAGGTGATCATGTCAGGAAAATATTGACGATCATCTCCAAGAGTATTGTTATAGGTTGCAACTTCTGGAAAATTGTCAAAAATGGATTTAGGGCGAGTATCAGGCGTTGGTTTATGATCATCGTGAACAAGTAACATTGGGTAATACAAAAAAAACGGCTGATGTTTATTTTCTTCAATAAAACGAAGTGCATGGCGATTAACTATATCCGGACCATACCAACGTCTCCCTGTTTCTGGATCGACGTCTTGCCTACCTTTATAATTTACTACTTCGCCATTGACCACTAGACTCGGGTTTATAAAACGTTGACCTTCTTCAATAACATCAAACGCAGTATATGTATCCCAGCCAAACTCAGATAAATAACTTTGACCGGCGATCTCTTCAGTGCCTCGAGATTGTTTCCACTTACCAAAAAGTCCTGTTTTATAACCTGCTTTTTTAAAAGCATCGCCAAAAGTTAAATCAGAATGATGTTGTGATTTAGGTCTTAAATAATTCCGGTTATTTCTTTTGCCGCTCATTAACGAAATCCGTGTATTTTCGCAAATTGGATGCGCGTAAGCCCTCTCTACCAACACTCCCTTCTGGGCTAAGCTATCAATACTCGGGGTTGAAAATACTTTATGTTTGAATTCACCATCATAGGAATGTAACCGATTTGCGCCATAGGCTGTTATGCCATAGTGATTGAGATCATCGATCAAAATTAACACCACATTTGGTTTAGAAACCTTTTCAAAAGGACCTAACGATATGTCCCTTGTGTTTGTTTCTGTGCTATTACACGCCAACAAACTCAATGATGTTAGTGACAATAAAGCTCGGCGAATCGATTCAAACATTTATGCATTTCATTATTTATATAAAGAATATAACAATATAAAAATACACAACTTAGTCAACTGTTTTTTGTTAACAATGCAAACATTTGTAGACGACGAACGCCTTAGGCATTTGTAATAACAAATTTAAGTTTATTCCAAGTATCAACAACTTTGTTTATAGTAAATTGTTAACAAATTGTATTTTTGTTAAATATTCTGATAACTTTAGTACCTCTATATCAACTGAAGCTAATAAAAATATGAACACACTAAACCTTAAAAAATCTCCATTTATCATGTCTATGTTAAGCGCATCTCTGATGTTAGGCTGTAGCTCAAATAATGATGAAAACACGTCTGTAAATACGGTACCGAGCGCACAAAATGATTTGTTAACCGTCGATGCAAATAGTCAAACAGGCTCGGCAAACCAAATTGCCGTATCAAATAACGACGATATTGGTGCTAACGGTAGCGACGGAGATGATTACAGTATTACTCATTATCCCGTTTACGGTGATGTAACTGAAATTTCTGATGGCGTATTTCAATATATTCCCTATGAAAATTTCACAGGTAACGACTCATTCACTTATGCGCTGACCGATGCTGATGGGGACGAAGTAACAGCGACTGTATCAATTACAGTAAACGAAATAGAAACCCAGCTGACCGCAGAGCTATTTAACAACATGGACCCTAGCTTACCGTCTTTTGTATCTATTTCAGATACCACGCCAACAGGAAAGTCTTGGGTTAAACTCGAATCTATGTCAGACGAATTTGAATCTTGGGATAATTCGAAATGGTTCAAATCGTCGTGGAACTATGGCGTCCCGGTTTTTATGTCCACAACAGACGAAAACTCAGGTGTTACCGACGGCAAGTTATGGCTTAAAGCAACATTAAATGAAAGCAATCCTGAAGGGCGTTGGTTCCAAACTGCTCGAGTTCACAGTAAAGCCGAAACTAAATACCCTATGTATACCGAGGCGAGAATAAAAACCTCCCATCTGTCAGCCTATACAACATATTGGTTAAACAATGGAGACAGCAACAACAGAGATGAAATCGACATTATAGAAAATAACTCAAACCCTTCATGTGGATGTAAACCTGAATACCCTAATCAAATGAACTCTCAGTATTTCCAAGCAGATTCAAACAAAGACCCTCAAACCGTTCGTGAACATGGTAACTTTTTGCGTTCGGGTCTGTCGGATGTCAATCCGCTAAAAAATGTGGGTTGGAATGAGGATTACCATATTTATGGTGTGTGGTGGCAAGATGCCAACAACCTGCAGTTTTATTTAAATGGCGAACCAGCAGGAAAAGTCAAAGTCGGTGAGCATTTAGATGGCAAAACGTACGATCGTGAATTTACCAGAGATTTAGAAATAATATTTGATCTTTGGACTAGTGAAGCGAGTTGGGTGGGCGGTCTTCCTAAAAAGTCTGAACTCTCAAACAATGACGTAAATACGGCTTATATTGATTGGGTGAGAACTTGGAAGTTAGAAGATCAATAACACAATAATTTAGTAAATGAGATAACTAACGAGCAAATAAAAAAGCTCAGAATTAAAATTCTGAGCTTGTCTTCCTTTCCATTCGCTGATCAACTTCGGCATTAATTTCCGTGTAAAACTGACGTAGTAGTGTTCCAGTGGCCGATAACTACTTTGTGCTTAGGTTTTCGCTTACTATGTTCAAAAGCTTAATGTATCAATGGGTAAATATTTGGCTTGTAACGTCACTGTGTTGACAATAAGTCAGGTACCGCTGTTCAGCCAGTTATCTCGTTATTAACCCAACGACTAACCAACTCCTAACGGCAACCCTTTCAACTAAATCATTACCCATTAAATAAATATTATTTCCTACCGGCAATTGAAGGAATGAGCTCTTGTGGTATATCGAGCACCTTATCATCCGCACCTTTAGCAAAATTACTGATGTGGTAAGCGTTGGCTTTGCGCCAATCGGCTTCAACACGTCCATCACCCAGCACGATATTACCTAGTTTATTCCTGAACCAGCCCGCGAGTTGAACATAATCGTTTTGATAAGCAAGGTTGTTTTGCTCTAACGGGTCGTTGTCCAAGTCGTATAGCGTCATTTCAGCTTTCTCTGCCGTTGTCGTTAGCGCCCAATCTAACTCTTTACCTAATTGCTCTTCTGTTGCCCAATTATTAAATGGTCGTGTTCGCATTGAGAATCGAAAACGTTCAGAGTGCAGATAAGCTCTTGGTCCCGAAATTACACTTATTTCACCCAATACATAATCGCGTTTTGGTAGCTTGCCACTGTATACATCAAACAAGTTATAGCCGTCTAAATAATCGAACTGTTCTGTGCTGGTATCAACGCCTGCGGCACTTAATACCGTTGGAGCGAAATCAACAAACTCCACTAAGTCTTTATACACTTTACCCGCTGGGATAAGGGACTTGTCTGACGATACAAGGATCGCAGCATTCGCGGTTGATTGCGCCCATGGACCAAACTTGGCTTCGATGCCTTGCTCACCCAAATGCCAGCCGTGGTCTCCTATAGTGTAGATGATGACGTACTCTCGGCCACTGTTTTTACTGTATTCTTTAAATGCTTCAACGGCTTTACCAATTAGGTCGTCGCCGTGAGCACAAAAGGCATAATAGTCTTGAATTACTTTTTGCTTCTCTTCATAAGTCATGCCCGATATGTCACCGGCTTGTTGAATCGCCTGCAGTTGCTCTGGCAACTTATCAGTTTCTGCGGCTGAATAGTCAGGTATGTTGTAGGACTTAGTTTTAAATCTATCTCGAATGGATTTAGGCGGTAAAACCGGCGTGTGTGGCAGATGAAATCCCAATTGCATATATTGCGGTTTATTTGAATTCGCGCCTTTGGCGTCACTGCCCCAACTGGTTTTAAATGCTTTATTTGCATTATCTAAGTAGTTTACAAACTCTTTAACAATATAAGCGTCAACCGTTTTATCTGCAGGTTGTGGATTTTCCCCTGCTAAAATTAGCGATGTATTGGTGCGCGTATACGCACGTAAAATATCAAATTCTTGGTTGGTCACTTCTCTTTCAGCTAAATCTCGTTCAGTAAGCTCACCACCTTTTCTTTTAAGAAAATACTCACGAGTACGACCGTCTGCATAAACAACGTTCTCAGCATAACCGTTCATTACTGGGGAACCATCAACTTCGCCGTACGACGCTTCGCCGAAGATATCGCCTTTGTTATTTGCCTGTAAGTGATGTTTAAAATGCACTTTATAGTCGAACAAACCTGCATCATGAAAACCTTGACCGGGTCCCCACTTAAAAATATAAGAGTCTTCTTTGCCAAAAACAGAGGTTTGATAACCATTGTCACGAATGGTTTGTGACACCGTAGGTTTTACAAAGTCAGGGTTCTGATGAGTCAATTCAAATGCATAATGACCATTTCTAAAAGGATAACGACCTGTCAACATCGAGCCCCTTGAAGGCCCGCACACCGGCGAGTTCGTGAATGCATTAACAAATAGCGTGCCCTCTGCAGCCAACTTATCAATGTTTGGAGACTCTACATACCCTAACGGGCTCTCGTTGGTACCGTACATTACGCGATTGTATGCACTGACCGAGTCTGGTCGTTGATCGTCTGTAATGATCCACAATATATTGGGTTGCTCTTTTTCTTTTTGGATTGCTGTTTGACTGTTCGTTGCAGTCTGTGAGCTATTGCAGCCAGTCATTACGGCAGTAAGCAAAATAAATATCATTGAAGAGGTGATTTTGTAACTTTTTCGTTTCATAAAATATACTCAGGTTAATGTTCTAATTTTTGTTTTAACTCTTAGTTTGCGAATACAAAAAACTTTAATGTTCACACGCTATATCGGAGTAATTATTAAGCTCTTTTAAGGAACGATCATGAGCACCTTTGGCAAAATTACTTTTGTACGTATCGTTTTGTTTATTCCAATCCACTTCAATTCTTTGATCTCCCAAAAAATGTTTTGCGTTTTATTTCTCAAAATAGTGGTAATAGGATTGTAAGTATCCTCATGCACAACCTGATTGCCCTATTGACTTACATTACTGCTGGATTTTACGAACCAAAATCACCCAGTCTTTATCTGGATTGTTTGGTGCAGCGCCTAAATCTTTTTGATGTCGAACCCAAAAGTGTTTAAATGGCTCGTTTTGTAACAATTGAGTTACTGAGCCTTGTTGTAATTCACCACCGTTTCTTGGGTCATACCATGACACACTATAATTCGCAGGCTCCCCGGGTAATTTAAGCGAAACACCTGCTGAAGCATCTTTGGTGTAAACAACATAAAATTCATTATCTTTGGCTAACACCCAAGCGTTTGTAGCCCAATCATCTTTGTTGACGGCATTAGGTAAATCTAAATTGGTGATGTTAAAAAAGTCGATAGCGTGTTTGGCTTGCGACCAAAAGTTATCTCTGGTTCGCCAATCTTGCGCGGTTAAATCCGAGTGTTTATTTTTATAACCAAAGTACCATTCAGTGCCCCACGCGCCTGCGGTTAATGCGCCCCATAAACCATTTGAACGCGCATCAAAATGTTCAGGGTTTAGTGCATCAGAACGCAAAGCGTATTCAGCGTCGCCGGGCTCATCTACTGCGATAGCCAATGGTCGGCCATTATTAACAGGCCAATCTCTGAGACGTTTAACCGCACCATGAATTTGTGAAAAATCGGGTGAGGAAGTTTGCACTGAAGCGCCTGTATATTGGCTGTTGTTGGCTGCTATATCATGAAAGTATTGACCATTGTGTATGACTCTGTGGTGTTGATACGGATCGGTTTGTTTAAAGTACTCAGCCATTGCCAACCGCTGGATGGTGGTTTGTGGTGGTGTTGGCGGATTAGGATGCCATTCACCATTTTCTTCCCCTAAATTCCAGTTAAGCGCTAAGTGATGTCCAAAGCGTGCTATTAGTTCGCGGTAATAAAGCTTGCGTTCAAGTCCCAATCCACCATTGTCTAATAGACCCTGATTTTCCACTTCTTGTGTCTTAAAGTGTAAAAACAGACCTAACGATTGAGCATGTTCAAACACCATTTCCCACTGCGCCAATTTCGACACATCAAAGCGTAAAAAATCTTTATTATCGACATAAGGAAATACATTTTGATCGTCGCCAACAATATTAAGCGTTAAGAATGAAATCGAGTTCATGCCTTTGCTGGCAATATAATTCAGTGCGCCGATCAGCCCTTTGCCTTTTTCAGATTTGAACGTAGGGTCCCCCTTTTGCCAGTCTCGAACATGAGGTTGCCAGGTTTTGACTAAATTATCTTTAAACCCATCGTTTTTAAATCCGCCATCAAAATCAGCGTACGACAGCAAATTTTCAGGAGAGTCCGGTCCTGCTTTTATAAAATATCCACCTTGATCCGCAAACCTTAAATAGGGCTTATTAACATATTGAAGACGGCCGTATGCTCTAAAATCTGGACCTCGTTTGTCCGTGGCATTTACTTCAAATGAGCCAGATTGCCCATCCATAAAACCAGCACTCAATCCTGTTTTATTGGTTTTCGCAACGGCAACATAATTACCTTTAATAAAGCTCGCCTTCCAATTCCATAGCCCTATTTCATCTGGACTGAAGTGCACACGCCACTTATTGCCTGAATCAGCACTGGTATTTTCCGCATTCCCATCTGCGGCAAAATACCCGGGAACGAGGTAAGTAGCTTTGGTCTTTGAATGGGTAAACAATACGTTCAATTTATAGTTAATAAACGGATTGTAGTTATCCTGTTCCGATACATTTGGCCCAGCAAATTCAAGAGTGATCTTGTGCCATTTTTTCAGCTCACCTTGAACTGAAACTGGGACTTGAGCGATGGAACAAAAAGAAAATAACGCTAATAAACCATACAAACTCATCGATAGTGTCATGTTGCGAAACATAGAAAACGCCTTTAACTTAGTTATTCAAGCTTTACTCTAAACCCGCTGCCCAGCGAGTGCCTTTTGCCAGAATCGACATAAAGGTAGTGTCTTGGAATGCCGTCGAATCATGTCCAAGGGTCGTATGAAATACTCGGCCCTTATGGTATTTAATGGTCATAAAGACGGGTTCATTCCGTCCAAAACCATTAAATTTTTTATCGTCGTAAGCCGTGGCTAATATGGTTAAATTTTCCGCAGGACCTCGCAACCGGTTATATAACTCGTCTTTACTGTGACGCCAACTCGTTGGTAAATCTTGCATAATTGGGTGGTTTTTGTTTCTCACTTGAATATCAAACTCATGTTGATGCCCATGACCTCCGCCATTACCCGGTGTCATATCCCTTCGTAATTCGCCAGCGTCGTCGAAATAGAGGTAAGGGCCATCTTTCTCAGTACGACCACCCCAACCACCTAACCCAATCATTTTGTTATATTCAACCCATTGAGGAAACGAATTGTTGGCCGCGTGAACAGTGACAAAACCACCGCCATTTTTCATATATTGCTCAAACGCTAATTGTGTTGATTCTGGCCAAGGCGCTGCTTGCCAACCAAAATTGGAAATCACAACATCATAGTTTAAAAACGTTGGACTGAATGTAGGATCATGTTTAGGTTGTTTAGAAGCTTGATGTGTTCTGCCATCTTGAGCTGGAAATTGGGTTATTAAGTCTTTTCCCATCCAAGTGAATTGGGTGCGATAAATATCAACCTCGAATTGCCCAATGCTCTCCAAGTACACTTTCATCATCTGGGTTGTTTTTGGCCAGATAGCATGGTTATTTTGGCCATCAATAATCAGTACCTTTAGCTTAGGTTCAGCTTTATTAATCACCGAGCAACTAAGCAAAAAATAACATAGCACTAAAGGCATTAATTTTAGTTTCATCACGGCTTTTACTTACGTAGCTGATTCAGGGTGTAATACACTTTTTCCACACTCACAGACCGTCCTTTGACGTCTCTTAAACCGGGAAAATCAATTTGTATAACTTTATCGCTTGCCAAAGGCATCTGAACATAGATTGTTTTGTGGTCTTCAGACAAGGTAACCTTATTAATGGTTAAAGAGGTTAAATCCACCTTAGGGGAACCATAGTTACTAGAATAATGGTAATGCCAAGATTGGGCACTGAGACTTTTAGCGGTTACAGACTCAGGGTTTAGCGCTTCAGTATAGGTTAGTTTAAAGCCCTTTTTCGTGAGTTTGATGTCCAGCAATTCAAATGGATTTGTTCCGTCCCATACCACTTTTTCCAAGCCAAATGGTTTACCACCTTGAGCGCCCCAACCTCGTGCAGTTTGTCCTATCCATAACTGACCATGAATATCAAACTCAGCCCTTATATTGCCACTTTGAAATTTGTTCATGAAGTTAATAACAGCTCCTTGATATTGGCCGTTCACTTCATCTAATAAGACTCGAAATACATTTGATTGGGTTTGGTCACCTATAAATATTTGCCCTTCAAACGGGCCAAATTTTCCTTCAGTGGTGTTCCACTCTGGATTGCCTGGTGAGTTGGCGACTTCAACATGAGGTATCCAAACCACTGGCTTTTCACTCATAGCGCTTAGTGTGTCTAAGGGTAATGCTTTTACACGCTCTTGAGTAAATCCGTCGATTTCAATTAACGATACGGGGTGACCATAAAACTTATCTTGTTTTAATAAATGCATTTTAGAGGTTGGTACCCAATCCCCTTGATTATCCGTAAAAAACACTTCCCCTTGAGGGCTAGCACCTATACCCGCAGGCGAGCGTAAACCGTGAGCATAAGGCGTATATTTCCCTTCCTTGTCTACTTTAAAAGCAAAACCTCGATTCCCGCCTGTCGTCCCCATCGCGCCCATTCTGAAAGCATCAGGGTGATTATGACTTAGGTTCAAAGTGCCGTATAAATTCCCTTGTTTATCTTTTACTGGACCAAAGGTAAATTCATGATAGTTGTCGTGAAACGTCCATTGGTTCGCTACTGGTATATAACTGTCAGCAACACCATCATCATTAGCATCAACTAAGCGAGTTAGCTCTGGTTTTTGTGCAACGAGAATAGAACCATCTTCATCCACTAATAGCCCCGTTGGTTCATGCAAACCTTCCGCAAATTTAGACCAACTATTATTTTTTAAATACCAAACTTCCCCCAATCGAGTTGCCACCCAAATGACACCTTCTTTGTCGCTGTCTAAACCGGTCGCGTGAAAACGAACATCTTTTGGCGTTTCAACGGTAATGATCTTGTAGCCGTCTGGTTTATAAGTATGTTCTGGTGCTTGCGCGGCATTCGCAGTGCCTATTGTCAAAACACTAGAGATAGCGAAAGCAGTTCTAAAAAATTGTTTTATGAATACGTTATTCATCTTAATTCAACCCCATTAGTTATTGTTTTATGACTGCTTTTAGCAATACTTGTTGTTCTTTATTTGGCATTGCATCAAAACCGTTTTCTACTGTTTTACCGTTATGATCTTGCCACTGAATAGAGTCAACCTGAGGCAGTGATAAACGTAAGTTTTTATGACCCGTTAACTGCCAATAGAAAGAAATTTCCTTCGAGCTGTTGCTTTCTCCCCAGAATTGATAGGTTTCATTTTGTATTTGAAATTTAAAAACAGGAACGTCATTAAGGGTGGTATAGCCCAAATACTTACAAGAATGAGAAGGCTCAAATTTGATTTGTTTAGGATATTTAAAAACTAAATCACCAAGAGGTAAACTTGGGAAGTCACCGCGACCATCAATGTTTGGTCCTATATTCAACATATCACCCGACCAAAGGCCGACAATAGAGCAAGATTTAGTATTAAAAGCGTAATTTATTTTTGAAGGTAACCCTACCGAAATAGTATAGGGCGGTAGTTCATTGATTCGTTTTCGTTCAACAACGGCTTTATTCGACGCGGTTATCTCGTAGTTTTTTCCAGCCATGATTTGCTCTGCTCGACTAGATAAAGCAAACAATTTGATGGTCATATCTAGGTTAGTAACATAGACAATTAAATTTCGTTGACCGGGTTTTGACGTTCCAGAATGGTAAGTTACCTTAAGTCGTTGCTTGCCTCGTTTTAAACCCCAAGTTGGAAACCACGCCGTTCCGCCTTTATGCACTTGTAACCCATCAATAAATACATTGTATTCATGAGGGAAGCCCCATTGGAGCCAAAGTTGCGAATCCATATTTTTTGGGGCGTAAAAGTCACCCTCAAACTCTATGAAATAATGTTCAATTTCAGGAATCGAATAATCCGCAAAACCTTTAGGTAATGAGCCTGATTTCACTAATTTGTCGGCCGTTATTTCTTTATCGTGTTCGCCATTCAACTGATACAACTTGTAAGATAAGTTATCCCATCCCTCTCGCTTAGAAATGACATACGCGACTATCGATTCCAATTGCGACTCGGTAAATATTGCACCAAACGCTGGCATGCCCGCATTAGCAAAACCCGTTTTGACATTATGTAAGATGGCCTCGGGTTTATTACCATGAACCCATTCTGCATCTTTGAGATTAAAACCCGAAGCACCACTTAGATCCTTACTGTGACAAGAAGCACATACCTGCTCAAATAATTGCTGGCCTTGTTTGATCTCAATCGGCGACAAACTTTTTTGCGTGAGTCGCTGATTGACTTCGTTTGCCATCAAGTCACTCGATAAGATCAAAAGCAAAAGTACTAGGTTAAAAACGCCATTCTTCATTAAATATGACACTCCAAAAGGTTAATTACGCATACCAAGTTAAAATACATATTGATATTTAACGCCCCAAGTTTGACGCTCGCCGGGCACACCAACAGCAGTTTGATACTGCTCATCAAAAATATTTGTTAAATAAAAATCCAATAAATGCTTGTCATTGAGTTGCCAAAAAAGCGCTGCATGAAACGGAGAGTAAGCTGACAACTGTTCAACCGAAAATGTACCTGTATGCAAACTGGTTGCCGTCGTATCACTGATATAGGTTGTACTAATGGAGGTAGACAAATTTTTGTTGTATTGGTAGTTCATAGTTAACCCAGCCTGCCACTCTGGTCGGCCTGTTAATAATGCCCCTTCTTGGGTTTTAGTATGAACATAGGTGACGTGACCCGACATCGACAGCTGTGTTGTCAATTCGTGTTCGACAATAACTTCTGCACCAGCGCTGCGAATATTCGAACGATTGACTAAAGCGAACGTTTGCCCATCAAAATCGATTAGATTTTCATATTCATAACTAAAAATAGAGGCACTCAAGCTTGATGAGTTAACGAACCATTCAAGTCCTAAATCGGTGTTGAATGCTTCCTCTGGCTCAAGGTCCATGTTGCCGATTAAGTTATTACTTAGTGCATATAAACTGGGTTGTTTAAATGCAGTGCCAACATTTATATACCCTCTAATATTAGGACTCCAGTTATAATCAGCGCCTAACTTCCAAGTATTTATACTCTTAAATTCATTGCTATAGTCATGTCGAAAACTGGCAAATAAACTTGCACGGGCAATTTTCCAATGACTGTCTATAAAAGCCGCGAAGTTATCTCTTGTTATATCGTAAATGGTTGGCAGTTCAGTCCCAAACAGCAACATCTGCCCATCGGTTTTGCCTTGCTCGCTTTTAATGTCTATGCCAGCGGTGAGTGTATTACTTCCTAACAGTAACTGATTCAACCAGCGCACTTTAATGTACTCATATTCGTTTTGACTTTGCGATGGTGGCGCATTGTCATAAGGCTGTATGCCTGGTGAAGTAATATTATCTTCCGCTAAATAATATTCAGCTTGAACGCCCAATTGGTATTCGGGACTCACCTTCTGTGTATGACGCACCGCAGCAGTTATTGATTTACCATCTTTGTTTTCTTTGTCTGTATTTGCGGCATACATGGCGCCACCACTTTGGTCCGCATAACCTTGCTGACGATAACGACTGTGCCTTATGTTAAAACGCGTTGTAGAGTCATCAAGCAAGTTGACTTGATGATGAATGCTAAATTCTGCGGCCCTTAATTTGTTTCCGTTGGGCTGAACATCAGTGGTTGTGTAATTTGCCGAAAGCGCGCTGTTTTGGCCGCCAACTGCGATTGTCGCAATTTTTTTTCCGTGTTTTGAATAATGAAGGCCTACTGTGCGAACGTCATTAGATGGCTCAAAAGTAATTAAATTTATCACTCCGGCAATGGCATCGGAGCCATAAATTGAAGATTGAGCACCTTTAATGATCTCAATTCTTTGGATGATATTTTTGGAGACTGAATTTAAATCAAAACTACCACCACGGCTGTCCATTGGGTTATTGACTTGCACACCATCAATTTGCAAGATGACAAAATTGGTTTCGGCCCCTCGAAGGAAAATTTCTTGCACCATTCCAGACGATTTTGTTGTAATTCCAGGTACTTGCGCCAAAAGATCTAACGCTGACGTCCCCTGCATTTTATCGATTTGATGTTTCTCTAATACAAATGTCGAGCTAGGCATTTGATTCGACCGAACCGGATTAAAGTTAGCAAAAACTTCTATCGTTTCTATGTCATTTGGTTTGCCTTTTTCAGCACCCGTTGCTTGAGCAGAATACCCAGAACAACTTGTGACTACTAATAATATGGCTGTTATGTTACGCAATTCCAATCTACCTCAATACAATTGATTATTAACAAGTTTTTTTAATGACCAAAACACCAGCGACTTACACACGCTAATGTTTTCGTCACTGGCTTAGTGTTAATTTCGTTTATCGTTAAACCGTCGTTGGTATAAATTACGATTTACTTCGCTCGCCGCATCTACGAGCGGTTGATACGGAATGTCGGTCACCGAGACAAAACCGACGTTGTAATTTTCACCGTCAAGTGCTCGCCCAGTAAGTGGCGAGTCAATGTATTGGAACCAATGTGTGCCGACAAAATACGGGTTATCAATCGCACTGTTGACGTATTCAGCGTATTTTTTACCTCGATCTTTTTGGTCGCTTGCGTGAATGAGACCCGGATTGAGCAGGCCAGAATCTAAGGAACCATTATGAAATTCACCAATGATTGTTGGTTTATCAACTTCAGCTAGAAATTGCCAAAAATCATCATTTATCACTTCTTTGTAATAGTTATAACTTACGACATCCGCGATTTCAGCGGCTGCCTGACGTAACTCTGGTGTCATCCCCCAGTCGGCAAAACGCACGCCCATATATAAGTGATTTGGCATATGTTGTTCCATCGCCTGATTTACAATGACAAAATATTGTCGACCAAATTCGTACAACATCGTTGATAGGTCAGCAACAATATTATCCGTTAGCGTTTGTAACTCAACGCCACTATCAAACTCAGACCATGACTCAAAATTGGTTTGCCAACTTTGATTTAAGCCTTCAATTGTATTGTATTTTTGTTTCATCAAGCGGCTAAAATGGGCCTTACTTGGGCTGTTGTTACTATTCAGTGCCAACGCGCTCAATGGGATACCATATTGACTTTTGTGGCTTCCCATTTGTCCCCAACTCTTTTCATTATCGATAAACACACCAACACACCAGGGAGAGTTTTTGACCTCTTTCGCAATCTGCTCAACGGTAATAAAGGCGCGCGTTTTGAACTTTAGATCAAATGGGTCTGGTAGCGGCGACCAATAGTCATTGCCACTGCTAACCGTTTTAAAGTCACCAATTATCCATCCGTTGGCAAAGTACGGATATTCCGCCATGTCGTAAAAACTTGGGTCAATCCAGTTACCAAACGAGGTAAAGCCCCAATTTTGCATTCGTTTAATGGTGGTCTCGCGCCATGTACGTTCGACTTTATCCATGTCTTTCATTTGATATTTTCGACTTAAATTAGCTTGATAAAAACTGAAGGTTTCGCCCTTTTCAATTACGCCACTATGTACTTCACGACGGTATCCAAAGTATTGCCCTAACGTGGAATCATACTCAGGTAACCAAGTGAACATATTTGCTCTAAGGTCAGAAGTTCGTTTACGTGTAGGCCATGCTTTCGCAGGTGCCGTATTTAAACCAATTGAATCTTCTGGAGTTAAATCACCAGGGTCGCGAGGTTTAATGTGTGTTGGGTCGAAATCATAACCGGTAATTGTCGTGGTGTTTGCCATACGAACGTTGGCAATTCCGTTGGAATAAAATAAATAGCCTTGTGGGTCGACAAGAGTCCACTTGCCCTGATATTTATCCACTCGATAAAAACCTGTGGCAGGAAGTTTGGGGCCAGACTTCCAGCCATTAAATTTCGATCTATCGAAGTTTGCAGCTTTGTTAAGCCGTTCAATTTCTTGTTGTGATTTTTTTACTAACTCAACGTCTGTCGAAACTTTATTGGCAAATTCAATTTTTGTGCTTTGACCGTACTTGTCTACTAAACCAACTAAGTAATCTTGATCAATCTGTTTGGGTTCGACTAATTCGACATTATCAAAATGCAAAATTTTATTTTCTGGAACACCAATCACTTTAAAAGAAATACTGGCTACATCCGTTAAATCAATATTCTTTGAACCATACCGCCAAATTATTGGTTTATATTTATCTTGCCAACTAAATGGGTTGCTACGAATACCGGTTTCAATGTTTAAGTCAATTCCGGCAAGTTCCATTACGTATTTGTCTGATGAATTAGCAGGTACCACAAAGCTACGGTTATGCCTCGAACCATGGGAGTCTTTAACAGTCACGTATAAATGTACCGACGAGTTTTCTGAGTTACTGATATCTAGCGCGACACCAAATGCATTAAACTTTGACCAATTCCATTTTTCAGTAGGGACAAATTCCACCATTGACTCATGGTTATGAGCACTTAAAAATTCAATCTTAGCTGCCTGACTATGATTTATATGGCTTAGTGTCGCCAAAGCGTTGTTTAATTTTAATTGTCTAAGTTCTGCATCTGACTCAAAATTAAACAGGGTTTGCGCAGGCTTTGGCTCAACGGAGTCTTGATGTTTACTTTGACCGCAACCAGTTAATAATATAGGAATAGCGATCAGGGCAAATGCAACTATAGAAATGTTTGTCGGTGTCTTGTTAATGTTCATTTTTGTGTTCTTCTTGCTGAATTCCAAGCTGGTTACCGGCTATTTTTCGTTAAACCAATTAATTAATTTTTGGAGATGTACGGAAGAACTCAAAACCAAATGACTAACTTGCAATAAACCTGATTGATGACACTTCTCTAGTTTTTCACCGGTAAGTGCAGTCAGTTTTTCCTGATCAAATACGTATAATCCCGTCAAGCTAGTTTTTTGATCATTAGGTAAATCAATGTCGAGAGAAACTTGTTCTAACAATTCTAAATCAGCGGCAAGCTGCAACAAATCTGCACTGTACTTACTACCACCCATTAATTGGGCAAATGTTGTTTCAATTCTTTTATAGTAATCCGTCGCGTTGCCATCGTCTTCAAATAAGCTTTGCCCGTCATTTTCATTGACCATGGCGCTGTTAAGATCGATTGCAATTGAACCTTTAGCTGGCTTGCTAGGGTCGGGAATAAATGCGTGGAATGGTTTACGTAAAATATCTAGTGGCAGAAATTTCGCCCGCCATTTTTCACCGTCTAAATAGAGGTTTTCACCACTATGTAACCCTAAAATAGCGGTTAATTGATACTGCTGTGTTTGCTGGCTTTTGCTAATAAATATAGGGTATTCATGAACTAAAGTACTAAGTTCACCTGCCACGACAACACAGGCATTCACTTTGTTTTCAACTACATTAACTTGCTGCGTGTTAATTTTTAGATGTTTATGCGCTTCTGTATTAACTAATTCATATTGTTGTTTTGGCATTTTGATCTTTACTCACGTTTTATGAGATGACTTCATCTATTAAATTTATATTCTTTTATACACCCTTTTACAATTGTTAACAATTATCAATCTACATTAAATTAATTTTACCCAATAAAAAAGCCGGCAAGCCGGCTTTTATTATCAAATTTAATTAACTACGAACAATTAAGGTACGCGGTCAATCTTAATATTATCAATAATGTATTTAGCGCCAACCCCTTTTAAAACAAAGGTTGCGGTAACATTATCGCTGTTCCAATCAGTATTAGCACCAAAGCCGAACCAATGGGTAGTTTCATCCGCAATACCTTGAACTTGGCCAAAGCCTGCACCATTCCATATCGTATTGTTTAGAGTAAAGTTTAAGTCATTGTCACCATTAGCAAATACTACATCTAATGTGTAACCGCCCCACTGGTTAATATTTGGATCAGTTGCTGCTGCTTTATTTTCCTCAAAGTTCACATACTGAATATCAAAAGTGACTCGATATTTACCACCAGAAACAATTGCTCCATTGGGAACTGCAAATTCTACTTTAACTCCGCTAGCATCGGCGCCAGTTGTATCCACATATAGAACTTTGTTATCCGCATTATTTGCGTCCGTTTGAACTTCAACTGTTCCACCACCTGAAGTCGTTGGAGCATAATCTGCGGCTTCAAATGTACCTTCGTGATTATTGAGTAAATCAACACCTTCTAAATTATCATAACGGACCATATTAAAGTCATCAAAGACTGGCATGCCGTCATTACCCATCCATGCGCTCATGATAAACATTTGTAATTGATCACCAATTTCATTTGGTTTTTCACCGGCAGCATTGGCTGTCGCTAAATATCCACTACTGGTATCATAATTTATCATGAGTGGACGCCAAGTCCCATTAGCTGGATGCCAAGGGCGAGTACCTACCCAGAAGTCATGTCCACCATTCGGGTCATTACTGATCATCATGTATGGCGATGCATCACCCGCACCTACATAAGCATTGTAACTAAAGTAATACTTTTGATCCGCGGCTAAATCAGGGAAATACTGAGCGCCAATAGTGACATAACAAGGATTACCCAACATCTGCATAGAATGTTCACCGTTGGCAACGATTGAGTTTGTAAATTCAATACCTGCAGGACAGTTAAACAAACTAAATCCAGTCCCACCATTTTCAAAACCTACGTCTGCGCCTAACGCTTTAAATAAGTTCGACTCAACGCCATCAACAGTCAGAGCTAACTCTGGAGTACCGTCAGACATGTTGCCATTGGAATCCGATACTTTATAAGTAAAAACAAAGTCTTTAAATGAATTAGCCGCGATATCGTCATAAAATGCATTAGGGTTAAACGTTAATGTTGTGCCTTCAAATTTAACACCAAATGGTAATTCCGCAGAACCGTCTAACATAACGTCACTAATTACGATGTCATCACCTTCACGCTCTTCTATCTCATCCGCTAGGTTGTAAACTTTTAAACCGTCGGTTTCGTCAAACTTATCAGTTTTAAAGTAGTTTAAAACTAATGGTGCGCCACTGATATCTTGTACACCTAGTACATTAATCGTTAAATTACGCGTAAGGTCAAAACGATGATCACTTACTGTATAAGTAAAGTTAAATGTCACTTTTTGGCCATCAGGAATACTACTTTCAACTGCAGATATATCTACATCTAAATTACTGCCATTTATAGTAACAGGCAAATTATATGGGTTCGCTGCGTCAGCAACTAAGTTGCTTAACGTAAGTATTTCATTGTCAGCATCAGTAACATTTTTAAGCCCATCTAATACACTGGCACCAGCGTCTCGCGTGAAATTACCAAGTAACCCGCCGGTAATTTCAGGAGCAAAATCTTCCCCGGTAAAGTTAAAAGTTGCTGTACGAGGTGTTTTGTTTACGCCGTCAGTTATATTGTAAGTTAATACAACCGTGTGGGTTTCGTCAGTATCTAAATTAGGTGCGATATCCAAAGCTCTAACACCTACTTTATTTCCTTGAATTAAAATACCGTCAGAGCCGATATCTTCGGTTCTATCACCAGATGTGGTAATGGCTATATCCGTTACAGACAAATAATTACCATCGGCGTCTTTTGCAATGCTTTCACCAGTATTTTCACCCGTTATTGAACCTAATAAATTGTATTGTTTGAATACATTTTTTTCGTGAATATCAACAACAATATCACCACCGTGTGTCGGCGCGACTGAATTACCCATTGATTCTGGGTCGTATTCTGGATTTTCTACGTTACATCCAGCTAATGCTGCCAGTATTGAGCTAACTAATAAAACTCTATTTGTTTTTATTGTTTTCATTATTTTGTACCAAATTCTGTTTTTGCTTAGTGGCGGTGTAATACCGCCACAATCCGAACTACTTTTAGAAGTTAACGCGTAACCCTAAGCGGTATGTCGTACCAACTTTGTACTTAGTATAAGTACGATGTGTTGGTGCATCCCCCTCAAGTGGATTACCTTCTTCTAACGCAACAAAGTCGTAACCTGCTGCATTGTCTGCCGCGACTCGTACAACATTTAACGTACGGCTAGTAAAGTAGGTGCGGTATGCTTCATCAGTTAAGTTAATTGCTTGGAATGTCAACGACATGTTTTCACTTACTTGCCAAGAAGCTGACAAATCAAGTGTCGTACGACCTTCATTCCAAATTGAACCTTGGTTCCAGCTACGACCGTATTGGCCATTCGCCCAATCTTTACCCACTAATGAATCAGAGGTTCCGCGCATGCTTAAACGTATTTGATTACCATTTTGTTCCCAGAACGCGGTAAAGTTATAACTGTGCTCTGGAGTATCTGCTACTGGGAATGACGGTAGTAACAGGTTTGGATTGATTGATGAATACTCTGATTCATATTCACTTTGTTGATAAGTATAATTTGCATTAATACCTAAGCCACCGAAAACTCCAGGTAGGAAGTCGTAGGTATCCATGTAGCCGACTTCTACGCCTTCAATTGTCGCGTCTTTTGCATTAACAGTTTTTGTCACTGTCATATTTGCACAGTTGTCACTTGCATCACCGCTAAACGTTGTTGGGTCACTCGCTAGGTAACCGAATTCAGTCGTCGCTCTAATTGGGTGACATTCAGCAATGTCAGCTTCATTTTGCAAGATTAATTCATCACCACTTTCTGGTGCGTCTTCAGGGTCTCTGACACTGTAAATTGGCGACAAAGTAGTTTCACGATCTGTGAAGTTAGACATGTCTTTTTTGTAATATGCAAGACTTAACATACCCGTTTCACTGAAATACCATTCTAGTGATAAGTCCAAATTATTAGACTCTAATGGCTCTAATTGCGTGTTATACATATCAACACGACCTACATTAGTATTACCACTGCCCCAATAACCAGCTTCTGTCACTTTATAACCTGGACGTAACAAATCTATTTCTGGACGTGTCATGGTTTTAGACAAAGCTAAACGACCAACAAGATCATCAGAGAATGCATAGTTTAAATTTAAACTAGGTAAAACATTCGTATATTTATGAGTTTTATATGCTGGTGTTGATGCAACTTGATTATTAGTCGATGTTTCCCAAGAGTAATTAGTAATTACGCCTGTGGATTCTCCGTTCCATGCAGGTAGATTGTCCCAGCCATAGGTACGGCCAGTACCTATATCAGCATAACGCCACATACTTTGCCATAACAAACTATAGTCAGCCAGTGTAGGTATTGCACCGTTTCCAGCTCGATAATCATTTAATGCATCTGCGTAATTAGCAAATAATGGATCGTGACAAGGCCCTTGGTCTTCAATACGAGTCCAAGTCGATGGATCAGGACCGGCACTTGTATCCCAACCAGTTCCATCTACACGTTGATATTTTAATTCATAATCTTGAGCAACGCCATCATCACCTAAATTAACAGCTCGACACTCAGGTAGACTTCTATCAGCCAATTCACCTAAAGTATGGCGGTCAATGTCACGCTCTAAATCTGAACCACCTTGTTCATAATAACTCATACCTGAGTAACCAATAGCCTCAACTTCAGTTTCAACATAACGAACACCAATATCACCAGTTAACTGGCCATCAAGAAATTCAAAGTTTGTTTTGAAATAAAGGGCATTTGTATCAATATTGGTTTCACGAGAGGCAGTGTTGTCGACATTGCGAATCACATTTCCGTCGCCTAAAATCATCTCTTTAGCCATTTTGACATCAATAGGTGTCCAGCCAACTGTAGACCCTTCTCGTGCATATCCAAGTGATTCCATAAAGTCATCATACTCTATTGGGTCACCTGCGATTATATCACCGCGTATATCCGTTAATGCACCACCAAGCTCAACTGCTATCTCATTTGTGACAGGATCTCTGATGATCTCCGTAGCTTCCAAAGATTGGAAACTATAAGATTGATCATCAACATCTTTGTTACGTTTTGAAGTTTTAGCACCAAACTCAATAGTTGTAATGCCATAGTCATCTATATCCCAGTCGAAATCCACTTGAGCATTAGTAATAGTATCTTTAATATTACGATCATTTTCACGGATATAACCTAAATGGAAGGATGAAACATCTTGAGGGTTGAAACCTGTTAAGGCCACGTTATCGGCGCTACCTAGCACTCGAGCGCCGGTCTCAGGATCGGTATAAGCGTATAAATGGTCACCTAAATCAACAAACGAATCACCGTATACCATTGAGCATGTATCACCGCCCCCGGTACAATCAACACCGACCGGTTCAATATTTGCACCGGCATCCCATAATAGCTGACCAGGAACTTGATAATAGTTTTCCATAACCGTATAAGCATTTGGTAAACTTTCTGATTTACTTGATGAATAACCTACTTGCGCTTGTACGCGCAAATTATCGGTTAATTCAGTTTGAAAGTTTAACGTCGTGCTCAAGTTCTCATTGTCTTGACCACCGTCTGAACGGACCATATTACCGTTACCATAACGATTAACTCGTTTTGTCATGTCGTGCGTCGTTGTATCCACTTGGATCCAGTCAATTGGATCAGAATATGGATTTGGCGCTCTTACGAAACTTGTCGGTACTTGACCTTCAATCCAGTTAAGGTTATTCGAAAAGCTTTTTGCCTGTATCGCATCAAATGTTCTAACTGAATCTTGTTTACTATAAGTAACATCAAACATTAGTTCTGATGTGTCTGTTGGTAAAAACTGAATGCCTAATGAAGCCCCTTGGCGGTTGCTTTCATTTTGATGAAGTTCATAACTTGCAAAACTTGGTTCGATGGCTTTAACACCAGATATTACATTGCCATTTTGATCAACAGCTTGAGTATATTCTTGGGATTCGACAAAATTGCCTGCATTGTATTGGTCTTTACGATATGCATTTGTTTCATCGTACGCAGTAAGTGAAACACCTAATGTTTCATCTAAAAATTTTTCTGAAATTGAAAACTGTATCTTATGGTTTGCTTCATCTGAAAAATCATTGTATCGACCTTGAACCGTTAGAGAACGAATATCATCTATTTGGTTTAATGGACGTACGGTAACTAAATTGACACTCGCACCTAATGACCCCTCGTCGTGGTCGGCGCTTGGTGTTTTTACAACTTCTAATTTAGAAAGTATGTCGGCGGAGAACGAACTTAAATCCACAGCTTGAGAGAAATCCGTTGATGTTAATGCTTGACCATTAAGCGTAATATTATTTTGATTAGCATCAGCACCACGTACTGTAATTTGAGTACCTTCACCGTCGCTACTTACTACGGTAACACCAGTTACTCGGCCCAAAGCATCAGCAATGTTTTGGTCAGTAGATTTACCCACATCCTCAGCATTAATTGTGTCACGAACTCCCGAAGCAAATCGTTTATCATTTAGCGATTTCTTAAGACTTCCTCGAAAGCCCTTAACTTCAATGACCTCAACGTCTTCTTCTGCTTTGTTATTTTTATCGTTATCTTCAGCAATGACGTGTGAGGAATAACTTGTTGAAGCAAGCATCGCCATGTAGACAGCACTTAACTTAAAACTCGTCTTTAATTTTGACATTGTGTTTTCCCAGTTGATCTAGTTTTAATAGTTGTTGATTTTATCTCGCCCACCAACTACAGAGTTTGAATAAAATCTACACACACTTTAGATCTACCCAATTACTTATGTCAACAAGTTTTTGTTAACAATCTTCAATTAACTTTTTATATACGACATACGAAAGAAAGTCATTTTATAGTTTGAAGCATTTAGCCTCAATCTCTATTTCCATTCACTTTGCCGTTTATTATGGCATAACCTAACTCGCCCATTTGTTTGCTAGCGACGCGTACATAAACCTCACAAATATTTTGTTAACAATTTTCAATTATTACTATTTTGGCTCTTAAACGAGGGTAATTACCCCAGTAACAAAATGAAAACTAAGGCAATAAATTAATGATTCGCTGCCAAATAATTTTTTTAGATTAGTCGAAAGTAAAATATAAAGCACCACACTAGCGCTGAAATTGATTGATGAACTAAACAAAGCAAACGGACATGCAGGCAAGTGAACAAATCCAATAAGTTACTAACTTACGCATTCAACTATTAAACCTTTATTTAACGCTAAACAAGTAACGCGCAAAAGTATCAGTAATTAGCATTGCGATATTGTTAACTATAATGAACGTAATTTGACAATTCTTATCACCTTAACCTTTGATCAGTGGTTACTTATATATAGCTAATTCGTTTTACTGGCTAATTCAACAAAAAACACTGGTCTTTTGTAAACAATTAAACAATTGCATTTTATTGCGAAAACACTAAAATTACCGCCTTAACAACTGAGGAACCTCGATGGCCGTTACCAGAACTACAAAAATCCTTACCGTAAAAGACCAAATTGCCGATCAAATTCGTTCAGATATTATTTCAGGTGATTTATTACCAAACACAAAACTCAATGAAAAAGAACTTGCTGAACGCTTTGGTCTATCACGTGGGCCGATTCGTGATGTTATTTTACAATTAACAAAAGAAGGCCTTTTGATCTCTAAAAACAATTGCGGTGCTTCTGTAAATTGTATCCTCGAACCAAAATTACAAAAATTAATGATAAAGCTTAGACGCGAAATCGAAGTTTTTGCTTTGGAGCAAATCAAAGACAAATTGACTGAACGCGACTTTAATGCATTGGATAACATCCTAATTGCCTTGCAAGAAGCGTTAGAAAATGAAGATTATACGGCGGTAACCAAAATCGACATTTCATTCCATCACTACATTATAGAAAAAGCTGGCGGTGATGAACTTGTCAATATCTGGTATCCATATGTTATGCGTATGCGTTTAAATTACAAACGTATCGTAAATACTGAGCAATGCGTTAACGAACACAGAGCAATACTAAATGCCCTTAGAGAAGGGAATATTGCCCAGGCGATAAAGTCGACTAAAGCAAATATCAAATAGAAACGAAAAACCTTGTTGCACAAACAAGGTTTTTTTGTAACTATCAAATATTGTCAACAATTAACAACGCAGGTTTGAGTGTTGTTAATTGTGAATATATATTGCCTCAGTTATTGGAGTAAAAACGTGTTAAGACTCTCTCTATTTGCATTCACTTTGGTCAACTTGTTTGTTAGCTTAACCGCCTGGTCGAATGAACAAGCCCCAAGACCAAACATTATATTTATCTTAAGTGACGATGCGGGTTATGCTGACTTTGGTTTTCAAGGCAGCACCGAATTTAAAACACCAAACCTTGATAAGCTTGCAACTGAAAGCTTAAAATTTTCACAAGCATACACAACTGCAGCGGTTTGTGGCCCATCAAGAGCTGGTATTCTCACTGGTAAATACCAGCAACGTTTTGGTTTTGAAGAAAACAACGTCCCAGGCTATATGAGCCACAACGGCCTTATGGGAGAAAATATGGGATTGCCATTAAATGAAAAGACGATTGCTGATCACCTTAAAAACCAAGGTTACAACACTGCACTAATTGGCAAATGGCACCAGGGCGATGCAGACCGATTCCACCCAACTAAGCGCGGTTTTGACTATTTCTTTGGATTTCGTGGGGGATCTCGTAGCTATTGGGAATTAGACGAATTTCATCAAAGTATCCAGCCTCAAAACAAGCTGGAATTTGGCTTTGAGGTGTATCAAGAGAATCAGAAATACTTAACAGCTGCATTGGCAAACAATGCCGTAGAGTATATAAATCGTCAAAACCAACCCTTCTTTTTGTTTTTATCTTTTACCGCTGTCCATACTCCAATGGAAGCCGATCCTGAGGATTTAAAACAGTTTCCAAAATTAAGCGGCAAGCGCCAACAACTCGCCGCAATGACGTTAGCTATGGACCGAGAAATTGGCAAGGTGTTAAATGCCATCGACCTTAAAGGATTTTCAGACAATACTATCGTCATCTACACCAATGATAATGGCGGCCCATCAGATACAAATTTTTCTAATAATTATCCGTTAAGTGGTACCAAAGCAAATCATTTGGAAGGCGGTATACGTGTGCCATTCTTAATGCGCTGGCCACAGGTGACTGATGCTGGCGGCAATTTTGATAAGCCAATTAGTACTTTGGATTTAATGCCGACTTTTTATGAAATCGCGGGCGGCAATACTAAGGATTTAGGACCCATTGACGGCGTAAACCTAAAGCCCTACATCACAGGCGAGAATAAACAACGTCCACACCAAACCTTATATTGGAAAAAAGAAAATCGCGGTGCAATTCGAGATGGGGATTGGAAATTGCTTCGCTACCCAGACCGCCCAGCGGAGTTATACAACTTAAATAACGACGTTTCAGAGTCAAATAATTTAGCGAGCCAGCGGCCAGAGGTTGTAAAGCGGTTATACAAAAAGTTATTTAATTGGGAGCTAACGTTAGAACGACCGGCCTGGCAACTAAAGCGTGAATATGAAGGCTCCGCTATGGAACGAATGGATAAATTTAGAACCCATAAGCCGAACCGATAAACCAAGCACAACAAACGATTAATCAAAAAGACATAGAGAGTTCGAAGACAATGAAGATTTCAAAATTGTTAGTTTATCTTTTATTTATTGGAGCCTTTAGCTCAGTATTTGCTGATGAACGGCCTAACATCATAGTCATCCTTGCTGACGACTTAGGGTACAACGACGTAGGATTTACCGGCGAAACTCCAATTCAAACACCTAATATTGATGAACTTGCCGCCGGTGGCGTCATTTTTAAAAATGGCTATGTAACGCACCCATACTGTGGCCCTTCACGAGCCGGATTGCTTACAGGCCGCTATCAAGCCCGTTTTGGTATGGAAAATAACGTTACCTACACGCCATACGATCCTAATATGGGTTTGCCTTTAAGTGAAAAAACGTTTGCCAAACGTCTGCAGGATGTGGGTTATACCACAGCTGTTTTTGGCAAATGGCACCTAGGCGGTGCCGAGCATTTTCAACCTAATAGTCGTGGTTTCGATTACTTCTATGGTTTTTTAGATGGTGGCCATCATTACTATCCAGAGCAAACCACAATAAATTCAGACGGCTATGCCCTACCTATTATGCGGAATAAAGAAGTCGTGTCTTTTGATGAATATCTAACAACAGCCTTAAGCCGAGACGCCGCTAAATTTGTTGCTGATAATACAGATGCGCCTTTTTTAATGTACTTATCTTACAATGCGCCCCACGCGCCATTGCAAGCCCCAGCGGAAACCATAAAAAAGTACAGCCACTTAAAAAACAAAAACAGACAAATCTATGCTGCTATGGTTGACGAAATGGACCAAGGTATCGGCATGTTGATTGACTCACTAAAACAACAAGGAAAATACCAAAACACATTGATATTTTTCCTATCAGATAATGGTGGTTTGTATCCAGATACTTGGTGGCCAAGTTTTGATTGGGCCGACAACTCGCCATATCGCCACGGCAAAGTCGCACTGATGGAAGGGGGTGTTAAAGTCCCGTTCATCGCCCATTGGCCAGCCAAAATAGCAAAAGGCCAAACCTTTGATGGATTAGTGTCTTCTCTAGATCTAGCGGCAACGTCCGTGGCTTTAGCCAAAGCCGATGCTTCAGACGGTAAATTGGAAGGCGTCGACTTAACGCCGTATATGACCGGTAAAAAAACCGGAACCCCCAGAACTGCTTTATTTTGGCGTTTAGAAGAAGCTGATAACATTTGGGCTGTTCGCACTATGGAGTCAAAATATATGTATCAAGGACTTCCTGGTGTGAATCGCGCTTTTTTTGACATGAAAAACGATCCAACAGAGCAAAATAACATTGTTGATACTAACCTAGCAGAACAAGCCAAACTTGCTCAATTATGGAATGAATGGAACTCAGGAAATATCAATAACATCTTGTACCAACACAATGAATACAAACAGGCCATGTCGCAATTTTACCGTGCGTTATTTGAGAAAAATTTAAAAGAAGCAAAAGAGCGAGCGCCTTATACCATAAAGTAACTACCAATTAATGACTCACCAGTTAAGTAAGTCATTTTCTCAATAAGTCTGTTTTTTTATGATCAGACTTATTGTTTTAACCAGAGTTAATATTTTGACCACCAATTTTTAGAGCAATAAAAACTTGGATTTACAGAGTCTAACTTTACGCCCCTCCCCTCCAAAACCGCTAATTTGTTCAACAGCACCAAAATCTCCTAAGTAGCTAAATTAGTAGTGGAAATTTTAAGCTATTCGTTTTACCCTGAAATTGTCAACAATAAACAGTCATCAATAAGAGGCTATATGAAAAACCTTATTTTGCTTTCGGCATGCGCGGTTATCGCACCGCTCCAAGTAAACGATTGGAATGATTATCCCATTCCAGCGATACCACCTGATGGTATGATTTGGGAGTTATCTGATATGTCAGACGATTTCAATTACACCGCCCCCGCCAAAGGCAAAAGTGAAGAGTTTCATCAACGCTGGACTGAGGGCTTTATTAACGCCTGGAATGGCCCAGGTCTTACAGAATGGCATCCAGAATACTCTGAAGTTAAAAATGGATATTTAAGAATAACCACCGGTCGAAACGAAACAAACGGCAATGTTTTTGCCGGCAGTATTACTTCAAAACAATCCATCGAATACCCTGTCTATATGGAAGTCAGAGCTAAAATATCAAATATGGTTACCGCGTCTAACTTTTGGTTTTTAAGTAAAGACTCCACCCAGGAAATTGATGTCTTAGAGGCGTATGGCAGCGATAGAGCGGATCAAAAATGGTTCTCAGAACGATTACACTTAAGTCATCACGTATTTATTCGTAATCCGTTTCAAGACTACCAACCTAAAACGGATGATACCTGGTATGCACGAAACGGCATAAAGTGGAAAGATGATTTCCACACCGTTGGGGTTTATTGGCGCGATCCATGGCATTTAGAGTATTACGTAGACGGTAAGTTTATTAAGTCCAGTAGCGGTAAAGATATTATCGATCCTGTTAATTACACCGAAGGTTCGGGTCTTAATAAACCGATGCAAGCCATTATTAATACTGAGTCACATGACTGGCGTTCTGACATGGGCATTGCACCAACAGATGAAGAAATAAATGATCCTCAAAAAAATATCTATCTCATTGATTGGGTGCGTTTTTATAAACCCGTTCCCAAAACCTAATCTTACTCATGAACAATCAACACTTGCCACCATTAGACAACAAAGGAAACGTACGATGCGAACCATACATTTTATAGGCATTTTATTGTTTGGAATTATTCTTCAAGCTTGCACCAATACCGAGTTTACCCACATTCCATTACCTGAAAAACGTGCCCTCAACTTTAATAACGATTGGCAATTTACCCTTGGGGACAACCAAGACTTTGCCACGGTAGAATTTGACGACGATAAATGGCGAACGTTAACGCTACCACATGACTGGAGCATTGAAGCCGAATTTGATCAAAAATATCACGGGGCGACAGCTTATCTGCCGGGCGGAACGGGTTGGTATCGAAAAACGTTTAAAGCCGATCCACAATGGTTAGATAATTCGACCTATATTTATTTTGATGGTGTATATGCCAATTCAGAAGTGTATTTGAATGGCAAATATATTGGAGGCCGTTTAAACGGTTATTCGCCATTTTACATTGATATCAGCAAGCACTTGAATGCAGACAAAAACGTGCTTGCAGTCAAAGTAGAACATGAACGTTACATCGACAGTCGTTGGTATACCGGATCAGGAATTTATCGCGATGTTACCTTAGTATCCACCAGCAAATTGCACATTCCTATTTGGGGCACTTATGTCACCACACCAAAAGTGACAAGAAGCAGCGCCGAAGTTGCTAGCCAAATTGAAATTAAAAACAATTTTGATGTGGCACAGTCTTTCACGTTAGTGAATCGAATTTACGACCAAAACCACGCCCTCGTGAGCCAACACTCGTTAAATGGCCAATTGGCGGCTAATACACAAACAACGTTATCTAGCACGTCAGAAGTATCTCAACCACAACTCTGGGATCTACATTCCCCATCCCTGTATACCTTAGTAAGTGAACTGCGCCTAAATGGCAAAACGGTGGATACTTACAAAACGCCCTTTGGTATTCGTACTATCGAATATGATGCGAACAAAGGGTTCTTTTTAAACGGTAAAAATCACAAAATCAAAGGCGTAAATCTACACCATGGTGCCGGTCTTGTTGGCACAGCGGTACCAAATGATGTATGGAGACGTCGGCTGGAAACCCTCAAAGAAGCTGGCGTAAATGCAGTGAGAACGGCTCATAATCCAGTTTCAGTTTCTTTTTTAGAGTTGTGTGATGAGCTTGGTTTATTAGTTCAAGCGGAAATATTCGACGAATGGGATAACCCTAAAGATAAACGGCTAAATCAATGGGAACGTCACGACGATGATATAAGCCGTGGATATGCCGATATTTTTCAACAAGAAGCTGAACACGATTTAAAAGACCCAATTAAACGCGATAGAAACCACCCATCGATAATTATGTGGAGTATCGGGAACGAAATTGAGTGGACCTACCCTCGTTATAAAAAAGCCACGGGATATTTTGATATGAACGCCGCGGGCAACTACTTTTTTAACCCACCGTTTATTTCGCCCGAAGAAATCAAGGAGCGCTTCCACAGCAGCGAAGAAGGCCAATATGTACTCGCAAAAACAGCTCAAAAACTGTCTAAATGGGTAAAAGAAATGGACACAACACGCCCTGTTACCGCAAATTTAATATTACCATCGGTAAGCCATATTTCGGGTTATACCGATGCTTTGGACGTTGTTGGCTATAGTTACCGTCGGGTAATCTACGATTATGGACATGAATTGTTTCCGGATAAAATGATCTTGGGCACCGAAAACGTTGTGCAATGGCACGAATGGAAAGCCATTGAAGAACGAGATTTTATACCAGGCACCTTCCTTTGGACCGGCATTGACTATTTAGGCGAATCAAACAATGGTTGGCCTCGCAAGGCGTTAGAGTCAGGCATGTTAGATACCGCAGGGTTTAAAACCCCATCGTTCCATATGTATAAAACGTTGTGGAATAACCAACCTCATATCCACATAACCAGCCAAATAGAAGACAAATCTCTTTACAAAGTAGATGGGCAACAGGTTGTTGAAAAGAAAGAAGGAAAATGGGCCGAGCGAGTTTGGTTATGGCAAGATGTAAACCGCCATTGGAACTACAAAGAAGGTGGATCTGTCATTGTTGAAGTTCTCAGCAATTGTGACCGTGTAGAACTGTTTCAAAATGAGTCATCTTTAGGTATACAAAGCTTATCCGAGTCACCTGACCACGAGTTGAAGTGGGCGGTAAATTTCACTGCTGGGCAACTCGTCGCTAAAGGCTTAGATGGTTGTGACGCAAGCGATAAAGTGACTACGGCAAAAAATGCCAGTCAGTTCGCCATTTCAATTGATAAATCGACATTAGACGTTAACCCTCATCATGTTGCTCATATCGAAATACAGCTCACTGATGAAAATAATATTGCCGTCCACCACCAAGAAATTCAACTGCAATTTGATGTCTCTACCAATGTACAATTACTTGGCTTAGACAGTGGTAACTCTCGCACCATAGACAAATATCAAAATACCAAAGTAATCACCAGCGAAGGCCGTGCTTTAGGTATTGTAAGAGTAAATGACAACAAACCGGCTTGGATAACGATTTCGGGGCAAGGACTAACCAGCAAAACGGTCTGGTTGAATAACGGATAAATCTTTTACGTCAGCAAACCAGAATCGATTGATTTTATTGAGCTATATAAACAAAACCCGGGCGACGCAGTCATTGCGAAGCCCGGGTTTTTATATCTCTAGCCCTATTATTTTGGTGTTACTTCCAACAACAAAACTTGCTCAGATGCTATTTCAAATCGAGTTTCCAGTGGATTGCTCGTCATCATATCTGTGATATCGACCGATTTGCCATTTGCCAGTGTCAGCTCAATATTTGCCTTGTTATGACCTACATTGAGGATGTTAACCAAGTAACCCCCTTTACCATTGGGTACAACACGCCACATAGTGGTTTTGTGGGCAACACCGTTAATTTCTTTTAGCACAACCGCAGGTTTACTACTTGGTTTAATCTCATCTAACGTCGCTTGTTTAATTTTAGCGATATTATTAGTGTTTAACACCAACAACTTACCATTTCCTTTAACCAGTTGCTGTTTGCGTTTCTGACCATATTCATTTAAAGATAACGCATCTTTGGTATCGAGAATTACAGTGCCGCCTTGGTTTAGGTATGATTGCAGTGCAGCAAACTCTGCGTCCGTCACAAATTGGTTACGATAAACCACAACAACATCCCAAAGCCCATTATCTTGTTTCTGAATGATGTTCTTAGTCGCAAAGCCGACCGGCATGCCTTCAAAGAACAGTTCTTCATAAAGCTTATAACCTTGAGTCATGTAATCGTCTGCGTTTATTGCAGTGGTTTCTGAGTAAAACAGTCTGATGGGTCGACGTTGTTCACGTAACTCAACGATTTCTTCAGAAAAACTATTTAAGTCATACATTACCTGGGTAACTTCATTAGTGACGTGAGGTTGCATGTTATTAGAACCGGCGTATGCGCCACCTAAACCAGGATCGAAGAAGTCTAAATCCCCTTCTAAACGATCTTCTGGCGAACCATCTGGATCCCGGGCCCAAAACCAGCCCATATTTGCGTCCATGCCAAGTAACGTCGCTAACCAATATACGCTTCTGACGTAACTTGTTCGAGTATCTAAGTCACGCCATTGGCCTGACGACAGAAAGTGTGATTCTGAATTTACGTTAATTTTATCCGGTGCAACTGACTCCATAAAATCATGGAACATTGCTACTATGCCCCAGTGATAAGCGTATTTTTCTATCCATTCAGAAGACTTACCTGGACGAATATTTTTGCTACCAAATGACTTAGCGTCGTGGCCAACCATAGTCGTTAATTCAGCTAGTGCTTCAGTGTCGATACCACCAGATCGGGAATTATCCATAAACATCCGTGGCATGATCTTTATATGCGTATCCGCATCGGCATTAACAGTATGCAATTCGTCCTGCATAAACTTAAACCACTCGGTACTGCGGTCCATATTGTAACGCATCCAGTCATACCACATTGGCTGGCCTTTAAACTTAGTGTCCAAAGGTATGTCAATTTGCACTTGGTCAAAGCTTGTAAAAGCAGCGCCCCAGTTGCTGTTCAATTCAGCGACATCGCCACTGTATTTAGCGTCTAACCAATTGCGAAATTTGTTTAGCGTGTAAGATGAAATGTCGTTCATTTCTTTAAAACGATACGTCCAGTGGTCTTTTTCAGAAAACCAATGAGGTTCATTTGCCAACACAAAACCAAGTTCAGTAACTTTTTTACCTTTAGTTAAACGACCCGTTTCACGGATGATCTTGCCCCAAACATCACGAACTAATGGGTTATCAACATCAAAACCAGTAAACAATGAGCGACCTTTGCGTACTTCCGGTTCGCGTTCTTCCACCCACTTTGGAATGCCCATGATCCAATAATAAAGAAATCCTACATTAGTGTCTGGAATGCTTGTTAACTCTTTCATTAATTCTTGGTCAAATCTGCCGTCTTCTTTTAACAAAAATGAATTAATGGCCCTGTCATGATCGACAGGGTATAGGTTTTCACCACCATGATACAAGGCCCCCAAATGGTCATTGTAGATATCGGTATTTGTTAGCGGTTGTCCCACTGTTTTTGAGAAATAGTCATATGGGAAAATAGGCTTGCCATTGCTGATAAACATATTGTCTGACGCCTTCGTTCCTTGCCAATCGACTTTATTAACTGGTCGACGTTTAATTTCGCCACGTAATTCTTGAGCCAATACCTCAATCCCTTTATCGAGAATATCGATAACTTTTTGACGTTCAAAATCGGGTAATTCATCTGCTAATCGTTTTTTATCTTTTGCGTAGTAGCGCTCGTAACCAAATGCTTTTTCAATTGAGTCACGATTGGCTTCATCCCAATTAGCAAACGTTAAAAACTGTTCAGAAAACCAAACTATGGTTTCTTCTCTGGCCACATCAATTTTGTTGTTCTGCGCTTTTTCCATCATGCTTTTAAGTTCAACTAACTTAATTCGAGCTTCCTGCTCCAATGGACTCAGTTCGTTAAAATTAGCTATTTGTTCCTGTGCGGTTTCTGCTGCAACTTCTTCTTTTGTGCTGCAAGCCGCTGTTAACAACAGGGCCGAAGCGATGGCCGCGCCTATTAAGTGACGTTTCATTGATGCCTCCTGATCTTTGTTCTGGATTTAACCAGAGCTAAAATATAAATTTAACCTTCTGAGATACATCTTATATTTTTAAACATCATATGTATACGAATAATTTTTAAAGGGTAATATATTTAAAATTACTAATACTTAACAATAACTTATTATTTTCATTTAGTTGTTGGTACGGTTTTTAACCTTATTTTGTCTTGTTTTTTTTGCAGAATAAGTATGGTTTTATACCATATTGCAATATGCACTATCGTTAAGTGCGAGTAAAAATTAGGTCAAGGATTTAAAGCAGATTGGTGAATATGTCGTTTGGCTAGAATGTCGAGTTTGTACTCAGATAAAAAATAACGCAGGCACCCCTGGCAACACTGCGCTATTTTTTATTAATTAAATTGTTGCTGACAAATGCCCTTTAACAGTCGCTGAGAAGCATTGCTAAAAAGTGCCTATCTTAATCGATTGCAACTAAGTTAAGCGGGTAAATCAAGGCGTCATTCATCGTTCCGTCACTTGATGCAAATGACACTCTTAGTTGATAAAACTGACCCTCGGGTAATTCTGACGTTGGCTTCAAGCCAGCCAAAGAAATGACCTTACTTGAAATTCCTTCGTTAGTTTTTAATACCGATGAATCAACAACAATCCTATCTTCTACCGGGATCCATTTTGACTGAAAGTGCCTTAACCAAAATCGAATTCCCCCTTCATCTGAAGAGATCACCTGATTCCCAGTCCCGGCATTGTATTGCACCTTTACTTCAATTTGACTGTTCACAGGTATCGGTTTACCCGAAAACGCCTCAGCATTTGTAATTTTAATAAATGGCTTTATTAGTGGCTTTACGGTCAAAGTAAACTTATCGACGACTTTATTTGCGTTATTAACTGCGGAGTCCCCTAATTTGGCACTTATCGTTGTTGTACCCGGTTTTAACGCGGTGACCTTACCGTTATCGTCAATCCTTGCTATTTCTTGGTTACTGCTATTCCAGTTAACAATGACGTTGTCTGCATTTATCGGGAATAAAATTGCGCGTAATTTCTGAGTCTCACCTTCCACCATAGTTTGACGAACCGCGGCATCTTGACTCGCAATTGTAACTGCAGTAACGGGTTTTGGAGTCCAAGGGATAATTGTTAGTTCTACTGAACTTGTCAGTTTATTTACGGCAGCTGTTGCGGTAATTATTGCACTTTGATTTATGTCACCCACAGCGGTTACCCGACCGCGTTCATCAACTTTCAGGATATTTTTGTTACTGGATGTCCAGTTAATTTGATTGTCCGCGTTACTTGGTACCATCGCCGTATTAAGCTGAATCGTCGCTTTTTGTCTGATATGATTGTTTTCCGCATCAACAAACACGTCTAATACCTTTGGGTCGAGCCTGTCAGTGGCATAAAGTCGATTAACCGCCTTGTGGCGAAACGCTATCGTTTCGCCATTGCGCCAGCGCACTTTAATTGATTCTATAACGTCAACGTCACCAAGACCAAAATGCACTATATTTAATAAACTTTGAGAGAAAACTGACCCAGCTGAACCGACTCGCTTGGTAAATTCTCCCTTAGCTGTTTTGACAATAACTTCCGCCGAAATCGCGTCAACGTGGGATTGTGGTGAATAACCAACATTAACGAGCACATACGCATTATCTGCAAGAGACTCAGTTTGGTCACTGATCTCATTTTGATATAAGTACCATTGACCACCTTCACTACCATTGAGTAAATCAAGATCACCATCTAGATCGAAATCAAATGCCTGACCCATATCACCATTGCCCGGTCCGCCTACATCATTGGCACCGTGCATCGTCACCGTTTGAAATTGATTTTTGCCGTCATTTAACAACATATAATCTGAAATTCTGCCGTCTATTTTGCCCCAACGATAGACAAATACATCTTGAAAACTGTCGTTATTAAAATCCCCTACCGTTACCCCTAAGGCGTTGCCACCACTTGGTAAATTCCAACTTTCCGTTACATTGGTGAATGTGCCATTGTCATTTCTTAATAAGATATCTTGGGTATTACGATTTTCCGGTTCGAAGTTTGGCGTCACGCTATTAATGCCAGATAAACTAAAATTAAAGCCCCAAAATATGTCGCCATTTCTGACCAACGCTGCTTTCCATTTACCTTTGTTAGGGTTGGAGCCTGTGCCACTACCAACATCACTATCACCAACATAGCCAAAGTACATGCCATTTTCCGTTAAATCGGTGGGCCACCCAATTGAACTTTGCTGCTCAATAACAAATTCATCACCGGATGCCAAAACTGTAGCATTTTTGTTAGCCCCTAAAAAAATGGGATAATCTTTGCCCCTAAAAACCCCCTGTGATAAATAATAGTAGCTATGAAATTTGATATCGCCGTCGGCGGTAAACTCAAATGAATCAACCCCTTTGTATCCTCGTGGCTTTATAGACAATTCTTTAGTGATCGGGTCGTGATCAAGTGACGGTTTTTCGCCAAAGCCACCTTCAAATTCTTTGCCTCTAGCAAGGTACAAATCAAGGTCACCGTCGTTATCTATGTCTAAATCCGCAATCCCCATTACACCTTTAATAGACGATATATCTGCGGGAAATTGGGATGTGATGTCGGTAAATGTAAAATCGCCATTGCCTTGCCATACTGACAACGGACCGTACAAAATCACATCGTCTATATGGTCATTGTTAATATCGGTTATTAACGCTCTGGAAGGATGTTGGTCTTGCAAGCCAGCAATTGGTTTATAGGTAAACGTGCCATCGCCTAAGTTTTCATAGAAAAAATGCTGGGGCTTTGAGCCCGCTAAGCTAGTCTCGTTGATTAACATCAAATCAAGATCGCCATCGAGATCCATGTCGGACCATTTTGCCCCTCGTCCACGCCCGCCTTTGTCAATCGCTACATCACCAGTGGTCAATACAAAAGTGCCATTATTGTTGGTATAAAAATTTGCCTTTGAAGGGTTTTTACCATTGCCACCGCCTTGGGTAACTACAAGATCTAAATCACCATCGTTGTCAAAGTCCCCCACTGATGTACCGTGTAAATCATGCATAAACCAACGCGCTAAGTCTTTATTGTGTTTGCTTACCGAACCATCACCGTTATTCCAATAAAGTTTACTCGATTCTTGATTGTGGTTATTAACGATAAAGTCATAATCACCGTCTTGGTCGATGTCGGCGATAGTCGGCCCGCCGTATTTTATCGAGTTCACTTTATCTATTCCGGCCTTAATCGAAATGTCTGAAAAATTAGGTACATTTATTGGTCCCATATCTTCGAGCAGCAAATGATTAATCATTACGTCGGCGTTATTTGACCTAAATGTTAATTTAACCTTTCCGATTGAGGGAAACCGTACTAAAACATTTATGGACTGTTTTCCTGACTTGGCAATATTGAGGTTATCCGCGAGTAAAACGTTATCACCATAAAGACTTAAACTTGCGTAATTTGCCGGATTAGTTAATTCAATAGTTAACTTTTTCACTAAACTACCCGTGATATTGACTTCCCTTGATACGGGTGAGCTTGGCAATACCGTCTTATTAGTAAAAGCGGCAAGACCTACATTTGAATTTACTGCCTGCTCAGAACACCCTGCTGTAAGCGTACTTGAGATCACCGCTGTTGCTAATATAACCGGTTTAACGAACAACAAAACCTGCCGATATTTTTTAATCGGCACTATGCTTAATACAGCAAGTTTTAATAATGATCTCGTTTGAAATAACGCTGCGTTAGTTATGTGATTTTTGTTGTCGATGAATGCTGATCTCATTTTAATTTAACCGTTAACCTTTTTTTAAGACCATACCTTAGCTTTTCCATTTTGGATAGTATTTTGTAAACAATTAACCAAATAAAAATATTGTAAAATACATTACACAATTACTAGTAAAAACATAACAAGCTGATATTTAAAATTTATTTGATAATTTACTAGGTAGGATGATTGACCTTATAAAAAGGAAGTGAGGCGTTTTTGAGTGAATAAAGTCTCGACGTCCATAACAACATCGAGACTGCTAACCGTTTAATTGGTGACACATCGCAACAAGAAGGGAGACTTAAAGTACAAATTTAGACACCAAATGTTCTAACTCTTTTGCATTCGTTTCAAGCTCTAAACAAAGCTCAGCCGCTTCTTCCATTTTTTGTTTATTGTCCCCTGCTGTGTCAGAGATAAGCACAACGTTTTCATTGATTTCACCTGTAGCCAATGTTTGTTCTTTCGTTGACAATGCTACTTGGTTATTCATTTCAGTTAATTTAACAATTTCCTGGGCAACTTCAGTGAAGGTTTCGCCTGTTTTAATCAAACGACCTGCCGCATTTTGTGTTCCCTCGCTACCAATTTTGATAGCAGACACCGCATCTGAAGCTTTATTTTGTAATTTGGCGATCATCGAATTAATTTCTTCCGTCGAATCCGCTGTACGTTTGGCAAGAGTTCGTACTTCGTCAGCAACAACAGCAAACCCACGCCCTTGTTCACCAGCTCGCGCTGCTTCTATCGCCGCATTTAGCGCCAACAAATTGGTTTGTTCTGAAATACCTTTAATAACATCAAGTACGTGGGTGATCGACTGGATTTCATTCGACAACTCGTTAACTGAATCCACTGAATGATTCATCGACAATTCCAACGATTTCATTTGGTCTATTGTTAGTTGCACAAATTCGTTACCCGCATTTGTCTTAAGCTCAGTGTCATGAGCGACACCGGATGCCACTTCCGCATTTTCAGAGATTTGTCGGACTGTGGATTCCATTTCGTTAACCGCAGCGGCAACCGTTTGGGTACTATTGGACTGAGTATCCGCTAGATGTTTCGAATGGTTTACTTTGTCAGCCACTGTGTCGGCAATAATTTTTACATGTTCTGTCGCATTTGAAACCCGCTTAAACATACCGTGCAGTTGTTCTAAGAATATATTGATCTGTTGAGCCAATTCGCCCACTTCATTTTGTTCATCAACTCTGATCCGAGCGGTTAAATCACCGTCTTTTTCAGTCAAGTTAACAACCGACTTATGGATCCAACGAATTGGACTAAAAATTTGATTCGCTAATATTTTAGTTAAAACAAACCCAAGTGCCGCAATTAATAACCCGACAAAAATATTCTGAAAAATTGCAGATTGAATTGCACCAAACAATTCTACTTTTGGAATTTCAGCCACTAAATTCCAATCTATTGATTTAAGTTTAATGCTACTGCGAATATGTTCCTCGCCGTTAATGTCAACTTCATTAAGGGATGTTGTTCTAGTTGCAGCTAAATCAATTTTCCGCCCAATTAAGTTATGATTTGGGTGCAGAGTAATTATCCCTTCGCTATCCACTAGATAAACAATTCCCGTATCGGCAATTCGGTAACCTTTAATAAGTTTTGTCATGGCTTCAAGAGAACGTCCAACACCTGCGAGTGCCACCACTTTATTATTCACTTTTATGCTGTAATTAATAAAAACAGCAGCTTGGCCTAAGTTTTTATCAACATCTAAACTCAGTTCAAATTCTTTCCCTGAATTAGTAAATTTGTAAAACCATTTATCTTCGTTTTGATTAATTTGTCTAATGATGCCGTCATTGGTGTAATAATTTGACGTTTCACCTGAGACTATAAATGCAGAAATAGCTTCATTGTTAGCTTTGATATTGGCAAGGTACTCGGTAAATTCAGCTAATTTCGAACTTGATTCACCATTTGTAATCCAGTTGGTCACCATCGAATTGGTTGCTATAGCCTTGGATGCTTCAACTGGACTCGACAATTCCAGTTCTATCGCGTTTCGCACTTCTGCTAGTGCCGTTGGCAGCTCTGAGGTTTCAAGCTTATCGGTTAAAAATGAGGTGATAGAAGAAGAAAATAGAAACGTAGACAAGGTAAGCGGAAACAAAATAGCGGTAACTAAACTTAAGTAAACTTTTTGCTGTAATTTCATATTAATCCTTAACATCAACTTATTACGCAAGTTATCGGCAATTAGGGCTTATTATTTACTTTTAATTAAAAGTTCGTAACAAATCCACCCAAATTGCCTTTCGCCTTATTAGTTCAAGATAGCATAGGACTTTAATAAACGTGCAGGATAGGGTGAATTTCCAGGAAAAACCTTTGCCAGTTGATCAGGTGACATCTGCCAATGTTCAGATAACAACGCAGACATCCAGGAAAAAGCACTTGACGTTGGCTGTAGATCTCGGTTTTCAAACAGCTGTTCTGGTGCTAATCCCGGCCACTCTCCAAGGACCTTTCCACCCTTTACCGCACCACCTGCGACAAACATGCAACTTGCGGTGCCATGATCGGTTCCGCCTGTACCATTTTCTCTGACAGTACGACCAAATTCTGTCGCGATTACGACAACAGTGTCATTCCAAGTTTCTTTTAGCGCGCTTTCTAAGGCATTTAAGCCATTATCCAGTTCGGCTAATTTACGTGTGAGTCGATTCGCTTGGTTGTTGTGAGTATCCCAGCCCCCAAGTTCTAACATTGCGCAATCCGGCCCCCCTTTCGTATTAAGTAATTGGCCACAAGAACGAGCAAGTGACACAAACTTATCTTGATTTTTTTTCTTATCGTTTTTGCTTCCAACCAGCGCTTTGGTTTCCATCCCTTCTTGCAATTTGGTTAACAACTTAGGATCATTTTGGTACAAATTTATTAGATCGTTATAAATATCTTCATCTGCAGATTTTAAGTTGGTTGGGTACCAAGTATTAACGTCTTTGGCACTTCTAAAAGCAATCGGCGTAGTTTGTGACACGGCCAAACCCGACTTACGTTGAATATCAATTGCTCTGCCCAACCAACCTGTATCGTGGTCAATTTTATTAAGGCCAGATTCTAAAAAATCTTGGCCATCAAAATGCGAACGAGCGTCGTATCCAGAACCTACTGCAACGATTGGCAACATTGTTTTTTGCCGATACCAACGATGTAACGTCTGCAATGAAGGATGAAGCGCAAACTGAGTATTTAACGAGAGTGCTTTTTTCTCTGCAACGGCAGCCAGTTTTGGCCTGTGTTGGTGTAACGCTTTATCATTTACAGGAATAATGGTGTGCAGCGAATCTAAAGCACCACGCAGCATAACAAACACTAATTTTTTAGGCTTAACAACGGCCGTAGTTGCCAAAGCAGATGCAGATGGCCAAAGGACTAGACTGGCGCCTGAAAATTTTAGAAAGTCACGTCTATTCATGTCTATCTCCTTTGAAATTCTGGGCTTAGCAACAACATGGCTGTTGCTTGTTTACGAGATTCTGCGCGTACCACCGATAGATAGGTCAACTCCGACACTGTGTTAGACAATGCAGTGGCTAATAGTTGTTCAGCGTTTGCTTTAAATCGAGACGCAACATTCATGGCTAAATCAATTCGGGTCATTACTGCATTTGCGCCCATCCAATCAGCCTCAGTGTCTGCAAACCCGGCAGGTGATCCAGCTTTAAAAGGTGCTTGACCCAGTTGTTTTAATACTTGTTGTACTTGTCTGCCTTTATATTTGTTATTCGGTAGCAATCGCATACTGGACAAGACAAAATCTCGAGGGGTTTTATACTTTTGAAGCGATGCAGACCACGATTCCTCTGCATCAATTAACGTTGTCATAACTTGCTTAATATTGCCGTTTGTCTTTTGCCAAGTGACTTCAAGTTTATCCAATAATGACTTAGGAGGATTGTCACTTACAAAGTGAGAAGCAAGCTTTTTACAAATAAAATGACGAGTAGACGCATGCTGTGCAATATCTTTTAACATCAACTCGCCCTGCTCAACACCACCTTTTTTGTAGGTTCTAGACAGCAATTTGCGACTACCAGGTTCATGGCCTTTTTCTCGAAACACAAAGCCTTTATCCGGCTCTTTAGCTGGATATGCAATGCTCCATCCAGTAATACCCTTTGCAAGCTCTATTACGTCCTGTTGCGTATAACCACCGTTCACGCCAAGCGTATGCAGCTCTAAAATTTCACGTGCCAAATTTTCATTTAAGCCTTTGCCACGTTTTCCCATTTTGGAATTTGGCCCAAATGACCGTTCATTATTTAAATAAAGTAACATCGCGGGATGTTTAACCACCGCCACCAATAAGTCTTCAAAATTACCAAAAAGATTTGGCGCAATTGCTTCGCGCTCTAATGTCGGGGCCAATACATTTAATACATTTGACTGTGCGGTTACAGAAAAATGATTAGAGAAAAAATCTAATAATCGCCACTGAATTGTATGATCTGCGTTAACGACTTGTGTGAAAGAGTCGTCGATAAAACGAATATAGGTTTGTCTAGGAAAAGATTTTTGTTCTTTCGACAGCTCTTTACCTTGTTTTTTAGCCTTTTTCCGCTGTTGCTGATATTCATACAGTTGCTGACGCAGCGAAATTGACGTCGGTAAACTATTATCAAAATCAGGGGCTATTAGCCCTGATTTCAACCAGGCTTTTGCATCAATGTTTTGTTTAACATTGTCGGTGCTCTTTGCTCCATAACCAAATCGATTGGCCGCAATTATGGAGGCATTAAAATGAGAATATTGCATCAACGCCACGCTTTCTGAGTTAATAAAATTTCAAGTATCTTATTAAATATACTAAAACCCCACACTCAGCAACTTGTTATCGCTGTTTATATCAACAATTTGCAAATACTTATCAAAAAGCGACCTTAACCAACCTTACAAATGATAATTATTATCATTTGCAACATGATTACTTCACTGTATACTGCAAAAAAAATGACAGTACCTATAAGGCTTTGGAGATTAATAATGACACTTTGGGACCTTACTAAAAACTCACTTTCAACGATTTCTCATCTGTCTCCCACCCTTGAGGAAGCACTGCTAGTGCGACTTATGGAAATGGGTTTTGAAACGAATCAATCCATCACGTGTTTAAGGCGTACGCCATTTTCTGGCCCAATCGTCGTCCAATTAGGTGACTCAGTTTTCTCATTAGAACAAGAGCTTGCTCAACACGTATATCTCGCAACAAACTAAGTTACAAATTAAAGATATAAACATGAAAAAAATCTTAATGGTTGGTAAGCCAAACTGTGGAAAAAGTTTGCTGTTTAATCAACTTACAGGTCTAAGACAAAAAGTCGCAAATTATCCTGGTGTGACTGTCGAAATAAAAAGTGGCGTAATGGACAACGTTGAACTTATCGATTTTCCAGGTACCTATTCTTTAAATAGTTTATCTAAAGATGAAGAAGTCGCAATAAACCAGCTAAATGCGAAGCTCGCTGACGATGACACATCTTTGGTTTTATGTGTTCTAGATGCGACTCGTTTAGAGCGCAGTTTGGTGTTTGCTCTTCAAGCTCAACAACTTGCAACTCAAGCGAGTAAACCCATAGCGTTTGTCGTAAATTTTATTGACGAACTCAAGCGCTTTGGTCACAGTTTTGACATCGACGCCCTGTCTCATGATTTAGGTGCTCCGGTCTATGCGGTCTCTGCTAGAGATTTAGATGGTATTACTGAACTCAAGCAAGCTTTATTGGCGAAAGATTATCAAACCTACCCCTCATTGAGTCGTCAAACACCAATTAGTAGTGTTTCAGATGCGGTAAAAAGAAGTCGAGAATTAGCGTCTAAATACGCAATTAATCGTGATGTAATTCTTAAAAACCAAAATGTACTCGATGCTTTTTTACTTAACAGTTTGTTTGGTTCCATTGCATTTTTTGCCATCATGTTTCTGCTATTTCAAAGTATATTCACGTGGGCAACGCCATTGATGGACGCGGTGGAAGTTAGCCTCGGAGCAATAGCGCAGTTTATAACAGGCTTTGTCGGTAATGGCGTTGTAAGTGACTTTATCAATGATGCTATTTTTGGTGGTGTCGGGTCGTTTTTGGTCTTCGTACCTCAAATCATGGTACTCACATTTGTTATCGGTTTATTAGAAGACAGTGGGTATTTATCGCGAGCCGCATTAATTTGCCATAAACCCCTAAGCTTTTTTGGTTTGTCCGGTCGCAGTTTCATCCCTTATTTGTCGGGCCACGCCTGTGCAATTCCGGCAATAATGGCGGCAAGAACGATAGAGTCGCCTCGAAAACGCCTCATAACTATGATGACCATTCCGTTAATGTCATGTTCTGCTCGACTGCCAGTTTACGCTTTACTAATCGCTGTGTTAATCCCGACTGATGTGTATTGGTTGGGTTTATTTAATATGCAAGGTGTGGCGTTTTTTGGACTTTACTTTTTTGGCATTGTGACGGCGCTAGCCATCAGCGCTTTATTAAGTCGGTCAACAATAACTGAGCAAGAAAAAACTGAAATGCCTTTTATTATCGAGATGCCAAGTTATCGACTTCCACACTGGAAACCACTAGGTCACCGTGTCGTAAACAGTGCGGTGCAATTTATAAAACGTGCAGCGCCTGTGATATTTGTGGTGTCTTTAGTGATTTGGGTATTGGGTTATTTTCCACTCAATGCCAGTTTAGAAGATTCGTTTTTGGGTACGATTGGTCATTTTATTGAACCTATTTTTGAACCACTTGGATTAGACTGGCGATATGGGGTTGCTATATTAATGTCGTTCTTAGCCCGTGAAGTCTTTGTCGGGGCTCTAGGCACCTTATACGGAATGGAAGGCGCAGATGAGAACATTAGCGGCTTAGCGGCGCAAATACTTAACGAAGGCTTACCACTTAATACCGGTATCGGCTTGTTGTTATTTTACGTTGTTGCGTTGCAATGTGTGGCTACCGTGGCAACGCTTAAAGGTGAGATAGGTAATAATAAATTATCTTGGGGTCTCTATGGATTCTATGGCTTGTTGGCTTATGCCTTGGCTTTTGTTGCTAATGTCGTAATTTAGACACAATAGGTTATAAATTAAGGCTGTTATTATTTTAACAGCCTTAACATTTGACTAAATAAACGTTTATGTAAAAGTGAACCTTACAGGTACTACAGGTACAAAATCTCGTGACGTAATTTAGCTAATCGTTGTAATAATTGGTTTTGGATCCTATGTGGCACATCAGCCTTAGTCATTGCGCTAATGAGCAGGTCAACGGTGGTATTAAAATCAGTCTCTGTGATATTCATACCTTCATGTACCTGTTGCATCGTATCCCCCGTATATTGGCAATTACCATCTGCAATGACGCAGATATGTTCAATTAATTTTTCGCGAAACCGATCGACATCCGATTCAGTAAAATATTGAAATATCTTTTTGTTAAACTGAATCTCTTCAATAAAATTATCGACAATCAATTCAATTTTTTTATCGCCACCTAACTGCTGATATAACGTAACATTTGTGGTTACACACGCCGTTAACGCTGCGGTGAGAATGACAACGCCCCATACTTTTCCACTCATCACCAAAGTTTCCCTGTTAAATTAAGAAATAAACCTTCTTGACCTGTTGCCCCGGCAATACTGCCGAGTTTTGCCCAGGCCAGCGTTAAACTGACATTTTTGTTCGGCACATACGCCACAAATATGTCATACCAATCGTCCTCACCCAGACCTAAATTATCGGGCTTTTGTCGATATTCAACACCAATGACTAAGTTTCTTGAAAGCAATATTCCGGCGGAGCCTTCCATCATCAATTTATGAGAGGTATCCGACGCGGACCCATACCCTAAAAAGCCCGTTTGATTAGCCTTAGTCAACCGGCCGGTGACATTCCAAACAACGTTAAAGCCAGCCGCTAAACCTAAATGAACCTTAGTTGCAGCTAAGTAGTAATCTGTATTTGAAGAGGACTCTTTAGCGCCTACTGCATCTGCAATAACATTGTCTTTCAAGCGTTTATGATGAAGACCTGCGCTTACCTGCGGCCAAACACCGTATACGGCATCACCGTATAATTTTACCTTGGCACCAAAGACTTCCTGTTGAATATCACCTCCTAGCGAACTTAATGTAAAGCGTTGTTTAGCGTAACTAAGTTCGACTTTATCATAGAGCCCAATTGCTGCACTGGTCACATCTAAACGGTAATCGGTGGTTGAAACTTGGGTTGTCGACACTGTTGCCGCGACTTCGTCACGCGAACCATAACCTGATATGACGGCCCATGGTACAAGTCCACCGCCTGCAGACCCCTCAATTTGTGTTACGCCAGCCGTTGCTAGCAACTTGCCGTCATTGGTCCCCGCGTATAATGACCCGACAAACAAAGTCGGCAATAAAATTGCGCTTAATATCGTTTTCCAACTTGTCATTCTTGCACCTTTTTATCGTGATATTGCGCTAACCAACCTGTCACCTCTGAGGCTGGCATAGGCCGGCTAATGTAATAACCTTGGATATACTGACAACCTAATTGTCGCAATATCTCCAACGATGCTTTATTTTCAATCCCTTCTGCCACCACAGACAATCCAAAGTTTGTTGCCAGGGAAATAATACACTTCACAATGGTTAAATCGTCTTCATTTTGATCAAGTTGTAGAATAAACGCTTTATCAATTTTTAATGTTTGCACCGGGAAGTCTTTAATATAAGACAACGATGAGTGGCCTGTACCAAAGTCGTCGATGGCCAACGAAAACCCTTTTTCGACAAACAAATTGAGTTGCGCAATGGCTCTTTGTGGATCTGACATGATGTCGCTTTCAGTTATTTCAAACGACAATTGATTAATTGAAATATCAAACTCTTTTAAGCAATCATCAATATATTCAATTAAGTCCCCACACACTATGTCCTGTGCAGAGAGGTTAATTGCTATTTGTTGTTCAGGTAATTGCCAGTGATGTAAATCTCTGATAACACGTCGAATAACCCACTGTGTTAAAGACTTAATGATACCGGCACTTTCTGCAATTGGGATAAACATCTCTGGCGAAACAAAGCCTAATTTTTTACTATTCCAGCGGATCAAGGCTTCCATTTTATCAACGCTATTGTTGCTTAATGCCAATTTAGGTTGATAGAACATTGCCAGTTCGTCTTTATTGTCACTTTCTAATAGGTGCTGTAATTCATATAAAACTTCGATTCGTTGAATATAGGCGGCTTCCTGCTCAGGCAGATAATATTGAATATTGTTACTTTTTGTCCGAGCATGACTTGCTGCAATACTTAAACTTCGGATCACGTCTTCAGCTTTGTCAAACACGCTATTTTTATTATTACTGTCGTTGACACTAACAATGCCAATGACCAATTTGATCCGCACTTTTACCTGCGAAACCAATATTGAACGTTCCATTTCTGATTGAATATCGACGATGTTCTCTAGCGTCACGGTTTGATTGGGGAGCCAAATAACTTCCCCGCCAGCAATTCTCGCTGTACAGCCGCCCTTCGCTTTAATTTCACCGGCGAGGTATTGCAAACACTCATCACCAACTTTATAACCGAAAGTTTCATTCAGCTCTCTAAATCCATTTATCTGAATTGCAATGACCTGAAACGCACCGTTGTTTTCTATGCCTTCCTGAACGAGTTCGAGCAATCGAGTGCGGTTATAAAGGCCAGTTACCATATCGTGAGTGGCGTTATAGCTAATCGTTTTTTCACGTTCTGAAATGTTCAACTGCATCTGTTTAAAAGCAACAGATAAGTCAGCAATTTCAGTCGTGCTGGTGTTTAGTTCAATTATATTTTGGTAGTCACCACGGGATATACGTTTCGCTAGTATAGAGAGGCGTTCCAGAGGTTTTGTCACATTTTTAGAAAAACCAACCCCGAGTAATAGCGCAACAAATACGGCGATAACAGAAATTACGGCAACGTCTTTAATAAGCGTATAAAACTCTTTAAATAACAGATCGGTGTTATGACTTAGCATCACATAACCTTTGAAATGTGGGTAGTTTTCCAGTCTGAAAGCCTGAGTTGTTAGATGCAAGCGACTAAATTTTTTAGCGTTTTCTAATAAAGGTAAATTTGATTGCAGTACGATTTTAGCGTCTGCCGGCGACAATGTGGTTAAATATGCCGACTTTTCTTGGTCAAATAAAAGGGTAATATCGAGGGTCGTTAATTGGCTAAATCGGTCAACGAGTTTTTGATCCATTTCAAACCCTATCATAGCTATGGCGATAGGGTTTGGTGCGTCGACGGTAAGAAATAAAGATTGGTAGAGTTTGCCATTAATCAAATTAAACGTAATTAAACCACCATCGCGCAAAACATTGTCATAAATTTCTGGTGTGAGGTAACTGCCGCTATCTGTCGTTAGAGTATCCGTTTTGCCAATGACTTTAGCGTCTAATGACATCACCAGCATAAGATCCGCTGAAATACGTTCGCTATGGTTATTCAGCATACTGTCTATCGTTGCGCTATCTAACGTGGCGATGGCTTGTTTAAAACCAAAGTCTTCGGTTAAAACCGTAGCAGCATTGACTAACAGGTTTTCACGACTTTCAAGTGAGTTTACAAAGACACTATGACCAACTTCTAATTCACGGGACAACTGCGTATCCGCATGTCGACTGGTTGCAAACCAAATCGCCATTAAAATAACGATTGAGATCAACAAAACGATGCTAACGACGAGCTTGTTTATTCTAAACTTTAATGAATTTTTAAATAACACTAATATGTTTTCCCAAAACGAGTTTTGCGTTTTTGTTGTTTTGTTGAAGCGTCATTGTTTAACAAGGACAAGGTAATGATTTGTGTCGCTTCTATCGGGTCTGACAAATTTGCTTTTTTGTGCTCGAGTCGATTGGTGGACAGACGCGGATGCCAATATTGAAATTCCATTGTCGATGCAAGCCCCATCGACTCTGGCAAATCGACATTACCCTCGCTGTCACTCAAAAAGGTATTGGCTTGTTCAGTCACATAGATATAACCAATCATTTTATCGTGAATATTACAGCCAAGTTCCACTACGCCCGCCGATGAAAACGTCACGGGGTCAGTGGGTGTGTTTTTGTATAGTTTTATTTCAAACGGTTTGGTTTTTGAAAAGCTATAAACGTGATGGCGAACATCATCTCGATTTGGAAAAGCTACTTGTTGACCTTTATCTATGAGCAAAACATAAGGGGCAAATTGAATGTCGACTTGGTCCATAATAGCAACGGGTTTCGTCAATGACTTGTCGACCGCTTGATTGGAAAACTTAACAACAACATTACTTATTGCGGTACCTGCAGGATCAGCAAAATGTAATGTTTTAGCATCAATACTAAGACTGCACAAAAACATCAAAAGGCTTAATGTGATTTTATTCATAACTCATTTATCTTTATCATGTTTTTGCTTTTACAAACCATACATTACAACACTCATCATTTCACCTTTATGTTGCACTTTTTTCGTTTTACTTAGGCACCATTGCTCAGATTATATTTACAGTTCTAGCGCTTGATAGATTTAGCTGCTGATAGGCCTAGTTTTTTAGTCTTCGCCTCATACATCGCTGTATCAGCGGATTCTAAAAGTTGCTTTTTGGTCGTGCCATTATCGCCGTAAATAGCTACCCCCATACTTCCTGTGACTTCAACTTTGATCGCAACGCCATCGTCTGATTCGACAAAATAGTCATCGCAAACCACACTTAATTGACTTTTTGCTGCGGCCAAACACTCATCAATAGTTTGTACATTTGGCAATAACGTAACAAATTCATCACCGCCATAGCGGGCGATAAAATCAGATGAACGACTGAAAATTTCCAACCGTCCCCCCAAAAGCGTTAACAAGGTATCGCCAGCTCGATGACCGTAGGTGTCGTTCAAATATTTAAAGTTGTTTAAATCTAAAAATATGATGCCAAATTTTTCGTCATATCGTTCTGCTTTACTTATCAATTCAGCAAACTTCGACTCTAAAGCCTCCCGATTATAAAGCCGTGTCAAAACATCTCTCGATGCCGACTCTTCTAGTGCTTTAATTAACTTAAACCGTTCCTTTGAAAATCGAATAACCCTTTGTAATAACGATGCCGTCATTTCAGGCTTAGGGATATAATCCTGAGCCCCAAGTTGCACCAACTGATTACCCATTTTAGGATCATCTATCCCGGTGAGAACAACGATTGGTACATTGTGTGCGAGCTTCTTGACCTTAATCATAGTATCCAACCCTCTGCTGTCGGGGACATTTAGATCAATGATAACTAGTTCAGGCATTAAGTTTTTAAGGCCACTTGTTAACGACTCCAATGTTTTAAATACACCAATCGAATGTTTATCAAGCACGTCACTTTGAATCGCTTTCGTGATCAAATAGGCGTCCTCTGTATCGTCTTCGAGGAGATAAATGAGTAATCCGCTTTTATCTACATTCATGTGTTAATTGCCCTATTATATATTGCCCAAAATCCTACTACTGACTTTAGAAAAGCCGCTATTTCATTTATTGTGTCTAGTTTTTTTATATAAGAACTTGCCCCGATTTTATAGCTTTCTTCAATATCTTTTACGTTTTTAGAAGTGGTATAGATCAAAACTGGTAACGTTATGAGCCCTAAGCTTTGCCTAATAATCCGAAGTGTTTCAAGACCACCAATGCCTGGCATGTTTAGATCAAGTAAAACAATCGAATTCTCACAATCTTTGTTTACCGCTAAATAATCACAAATTTCTTTACCGTCTCTATATGTACTTAAATTGATCGGCAGGGCGACTTTTTTCACGGCTTGCTTAAAAAAATATATATCGTCTTGATCATCATCTACCAATAATAAATTAATCATTTTTTAATGCCTTGGTAATGAAATAGTTATAGTCGTCCCTACGCCAACTTCACTGTCACAAGCGATAGTCCCTTTATGAACTGACACTATCTGAGTCACAATTGCTAAACCTATTCCACTGCCTTCATATTCATCCCTAACGTGCAGCCTCCTAAACGGTTCGAATACGTTGGCAATTTCAGAGTCTTGGATCCCAATGCCATTATCCTGAATAATAATATCGACGTTCTGCGCCCTATATTTACAACGAATAGAAACACATGGTGTTGTTTCTGCATTGCAAAACTTCAAACTGTTACTGATTATATTTTGCATCATTTGCAAAATTAACCCTTCATCGCCCACAATGTCACCCACCGATTTATCCCAATTTACATCGGCTTTCCTATCGGCAATAGACAACTCCAAAATATCGCAGACCTCTTCCAATAACCTTGGTAAAGATATGTTCTTTTTATCTAGTGAATTGGAAGTGATCCGACTCAATTTAAGTAAATCGTGGATCATTGCTCCCATACGCTGTGCGGCTAACTTCATTCGCGACAATTCGTATATCGACGCGTCATCATTCTCGATCAATGGTGTTAAACGCTCAGACAAGGAGTCACTAAATGCGGTTATCTTACGCAAAGGCTCCTGTAAATCATGGGATGCGACAAACGCAAAACGTTCTAAATATTCGTTTGATTCTTTTAATTTATCCACTAATTGATTCTTTTCGGTAACGTCAACAAACGTCCCCAATACTTGACTTGGCGTTCCGTCTGGATGACGAGTTAAAATTGAATCAACCGAATAGCACCAAACCCAATCACCGTTTTTATGTTTGAAACGATACTCCAACGGATGAAGTTCACCCTCTTTACAGTTAGCCATTTTGTCCAAATGCGTTGTAATGAGCTCTTGTTCGTCAGGGTGGAACAACGCTAACAGGTTGTCGCACTTGTCTAAATCATCAATTGTATACCCTAATATAGTCTGGTATGCCTCATTGATAAGAGTATTTTTATAAGTAGTTAAATCAAAAATATACATACCACACACAGAATTATTAACCAAACTTTCCAAAAATTCCGTATTTTTTTCCAATTTTTCTTCGACGATTTTAAGTTCTGTAATGTCAGTCGCGGTACCAACTAACATAGAAACGTCGCCTCGAGAATCAGCAATTGGGTACAACGTCGTTTGAAACCAAAATGTTCTAATGGTCTCAACTTTCTCAATATATTCGATGGTCTTTTTAGAATTAATACAACTTCGGTATCGAGCGGAGACGTGATCAACAAATGCCTGTGGTAACAAACTGCCAGCGAGTTGTTTAAACGGTTTACCTATGATGACATCCTTGGGAACATTTACTATTTTTAACGCTGTGTCATTTAAGATCGTATAACACAACTCATCATCTTCCATTTGATTAACAACAAAAATTGCATTGCTAGAGCCTTCATATATGGCATTGAGAAGTTTGTTTTTTTGGTAGTACTTTTCTTCTTTTTGTTTCTCTTCTTCAATATATCGTAGAGAGCCGGAAACCAGCGTTGGCACATCATTAATGTCTAGAATTGAATTACCATTTATCGCAAACCAACCATATTCCCCAGTTTCATTTTTACCCACATACTCCACATAAAAACGTTCGCCATGTTCTAAATGTTGATTAAGTGCATGACTGACAGCATCAACGTAATCTGGGTGTACATTAGACAACCAGCTGTCAAAACTCGGTTCGTCCCCCAACTTAGCGCCTATCATCGAGTAAAATTTAGGGGACCAAATCATCTTGTTGGCTTTGAGATCCCATTCCCATAGCCCCTCTTCGGTAGCCCGAACGGCCCTCTCAAATCTAGAATTACTGTCAATTAACATCTGTTTAATTTGCATGACTTCGCGCAGGTCTTTGATCGTAATAACAAAGGCCATTTTTTCTTGAAATTCTTTTTTTGTTATCACAACCTCAACTGGAATTAGCTTATTTCCGTATTGAACACTGTCTAGAAACTTAATTTGATCGCCTATTTCGACGCCATCAAATAATTTTTCTTGATGGAACTCCCACTTAAATTCTGTCGAATTCCCTTGAAATAACGTCGATATATGAACTGAATTTAACTCTTCGTTGTCATTAAATTCTTTGTTATAAAACGAGTTTGAGAGAATGACTCGACCTTCGTCATCGACTAAAAGTAAGCTAATTGGAATCGAATCTAAAACAAACTGGGTTAGTTTCTGGCTTCTAAGTTGGCCTGATAAATATTCATTTTCTTTTTGACTGTCGGACCATTTATTTATGATCCCTTCGTATTGCTCTAAAGTTGGGATTTTAACGATTTGAGGCATTAACCTATATAAACTTATCGCGGTGACTAAAGAGATGATTGCCGTGAGAATTTTTGCGATGCCATGTAAGCCGTAAACCCCCTGCCAAATAGTCCAAACGCCCATTAAGTGGCTAATTCCGCACATTAAAATAAAGCCCGAAAATAAGACAAATACGGCGCGGTGTTCAATGTCAGGTCGATTGCGAATAAATGCAATTAGAGCAATTGGTATCGAAAAATAGGCGGCGGCAATAACAAGATCTGATATGACGTGCGCCCATAAAATATGCGGCTGCCAAAAATAGCAATGACCATGCGGCATATAGTCTGCACGGAAATAGGAGTCTAAGAGGTCACCCATAAAATAAAAACTATCCTAATTATAAACATTCAAAATTAAGCATAGCCGTTTTTCTATTTTTTGGTAAAAATATTAACCGTGGACATTAAGAATTAATCAATAAAATCATTTATATAAATAGCTCATTCTTTAAGCAGAATAATTGATTCTCGCTATTCTTTATCAAAGCTATCAACAATTATTGCCCCCATTGAGGCGGGCATTGTGATGACAACAATCCGTTTAAACGCTAAAACGGGACTGTCAACAATTGGCAACTTATCAATACACATCAAAACAAGTGCAACAACAAACGCTGAAATGACATAAGCAATTAGTATTCGAAATACAAAGGTAGAGACTCGGTGGCTAATATCTTGTTGAAAGACGCTTTGATAGGCAAATAGCCCTAAAAACATCATCGAAAGGCAAAACAGAAAAAACAAATTTACCCAAGGCAAGGTTTCCCCTAATCGCCAGGCTTCTTCAGAAAATGAAATAGGAACGGCTAATGCAAAGGCACCAACGAACACCTGGCTGGCGTCTTCTAAATTGAAATTTTTAATCACGCTTATTATTCCTCATTTAGCCTATACTCATTCGATGTTGTCTGGTAGTTGGTTGATTTCAACATAACTTATTTTTTATTTTGGTTAAATGCATTTGCTCCAATAACTTAATACGGGTCACTTCATCTGCAATAGAAAATGACTCCTCACCTTATCGTTCTATTTAATAGAATGATAGGCTCGATTTATACTAATATCATTCCACTATATAAGTGTTAGTCTGAACACATTACTGATTGAGAGGAACAATTCATGAACATTATTAAAAAACTGCAAAGTCGCCCTACTCAAGATGGCGATGGAGTAAAAATCTCAAGAATAGCGGACTTTTCAGGCATTCACTTAGATCCGTATTTAATGATAGACGAGCTTCGTTCCGACGATGCTAAGGATTTCATTGGGGGTTTTCCTCCACATCCGCATCGTGGGATTGAAACTTTCACGTATATGATTAAAGGTGCATTTGAACATCAAGACCAGATGGGCAATAAAAAACAAATTCGCGCCGGTGACGTGCAATGGATGAGTACCGGTTCAGGGGTTATTCATTCTGAGATGCCGGCTGCCGATGAAGAGCATGGCATGCATGGGTTTCAAATTTGGCTAAACATGCCCGCTAAAGACAAAATGCGTCCAGCTATTTACCAGGACTCTGCAGAAGCTGGAAGCCCTGTCATTAACGATCAACAAGGAGTCACATTAAAAGCGTTGGCGGGAAGTTGGCAATATGCAAATCAACACGTTGCTTCTCCTCTTGATGGTTTAGCTACCGGAGCCGCTGTTGCGGATATGATTTTTGACGCGAATAAAGATGCAACACTTAACTTACAGCAATTTGAGCAAGTGCTTATCTATGTGCACACGGGAAGTTTAAGCACGCCACCGCTCGCTCGCGGTGAATTGGTTATTGTTGACTCACAATCAATTATCGAAATGACATCGAGTCAAGTAGGGGCTGGTATTTTAGTTTTAACAGGCAATAAAATTAAAGAATCAATTGTTCATATGGGCCCATTTGTGATGAATACACAAGCTGAGATTAACCAGGCTGTACAAGATTATCAAACGGGCAAATTTGGCCAATTGACAATTTAAACCTGATTAAGAACATCAAAGTAGCGATATCTTGTTGTGCTTAGGTTGGATAGATCTAAATGCAACAAGAATAATGTAGTTGTAACGTGGTAAAAATAGGTAACAAATTATGGGTTTATTGGTAGATGGTATTTGGCGCGACGATTGGTACAAAACGGCTGATAATGGTGGTGCATTCAAACGTGAAGACGCTAAATTACGTAATTGGGTTACCGCTGATGGAAGTGCAGGTTCTACTGGTAAAGCAGGATTTAAAGCTGAGTCTGGGCGTTATCATCTCTATGTCTCACTCGCCTGCCCCTGGGCGCATCGGACATTAATTTTTAGGCAGTTAAAAAGCCTGCAATCGCATATTGACGTATCCGTTGTAAGCTCTGACATGATTGAACACGGCTGGACGTTTGACCCAAATACCGGCAGCAGTGGCGATAACTTATATCAATCTGAATATATGCACCAGATTTATACCAAAAATGACAGCACCTATACAGGACGAGTAACGGTCCCTGTATTGTGGGATAAAAACACCCAACAAATTGTTAGTAACGAATCTGCTGACATTATTCGAATGTTTAACTCAGCGTTTAATGATATCACGGGCAATACATTAGACTTTTACCCAGCTGAATTGCGCAAAGAAATAGACGCCATTAATGCGTTTGTTTATCCAAACATAAACAACGGCGTATATCGATGTGGTTTTGCAACGACGCAACAAGCATATAAAGAAGCTTATGATTCGTTATTTGTCGCACTTGATAAAATTGAAGAAATTCTCGCCAACAATAAATATTTAGTAGGTGACCTACAGACTGAAGCGGATTGGCGACTATTTACAACGCTTATTCGTTTTGACGCTGTATATTTTGGACACTTTAAATGTAACCAAAGACAAATAGACAGTTACCCAAATATTTCCAATTATGTAAGATCGTTATATCAAGTTGCTGGGGTCGCTGAAACCACTAATATGCAGCACATCAAACGCCACTATTACTTTAGTCATACGATGATCAACCCAACCCAAGTTATTCCGGAAGGGCCTAAACAAGACTTCCTAGCGCCCCACAATAGAGGGTAATCAATGATACGGATTACACTTGAGCAATGGCGAATGTTTAAGGCCGTTGTGGATTTTGGCGGTTTTAATCAGGCCGCCCAAAATATTCATAAAAGCCAATCGAGCATTCACAGCTCGGTAAGTAAAATTGAACAATCGTTAGGGTTAAAATTATTTTATATTGAAGGTAAAAAAACACATCTTACTGACTCTGGCGTCCTATTATTAAGGCGGGCTAACTATCTGTTGGAAGAAGCGGAAAAACTCGAATCAATTGGCCATATATTATCTGAAGGCATCGAGTCTCAACTAAAAATAGCAGTAGATGAAATGTTTCCCCAAGACCGTTTATGTGAAGCACTTGAGCTTACGTCGATGGCGTTTCCTTTTTTACGGGTAGAAATTTTGGAGTCGGTATTAAGTGGTGCCAATGAATTGCTCGAAAAAGGTTCGGTCGATTTGGCAATTTCGTCGATAAACAATACGTCTGGCAGCAGCGAAGCAATTTGCCAAATAGAGTTTATTGCAGTCACTAGTCCTGATCACCCCTTGCAACAAAACACACAACCGATTTCACATGAAGAACTTAAATTGCATCGACAAATTGTTATCCGCGATTCAGCGTTAACCCAAAGCAAAGATGCTGGTTGGTTAGGGGCGCATCAGCGTTGGACTGTAAGCCATATTCGAACCTCTCTTGATATGTTAAGTCGCGGATTGGGATTTGCTTGGCTGCCTGTTACGTCGATTCAAACGGCGCTGCAACAAAACACCATCACCCCATTAGCGCTTAAGCGGGGCTCTTCTCGGTTAGTTAGTTTGCACTTGTTATATAAAGATGATGATATGTTGGGCCCTGCAACACAATTTTTTGTTGAAAAACTGCGAGAGCAATGTTTAAAAATTTAGTTTTGGATAAAGCATCTAACCTCGTTTTCGTTTAACATGTTTTTAACGAGTTAGAATGAAATTTGGTTTATGGATCTTAATAATAAAACGTGTGTGATCACCGGTGGCAGTTCAGGCATTGGTGAAGCCATTGTAATGCGATTTTTGGCCGGTGGTTTTACCGTGTTTAATTTGGACTTAACCCCTTCAAATCACGGTGAATTTATAAAGTGCGATGTGACTGTTCATCAGCAGGTCGCCGCCGCAATTGCGAATATTGGGGCAATACACAATATCGATGTGCTTGTGTCAAACGCTGGTGTGCATCATTCAGCCAATATTGAAGATACCACGGAAGCCGATTTTAACCGTGTACTTGAAATAAACGTCAAGGGCGCATTTTCAGCGGTTCAATCGGTACTGCCCTACATGAAGCAGCAAAATTCAGGTTCAATTATCTTAATGTCGTCTGACCAAGCGCTTGTTGCGAAACAAAATTCATTTATATATAACCTAACCAAAACCGCAATTGCGTCTATGGCAAAAACTACGGCTATTGATTACGCCAAATTTAATATTCGAGCTAATGCCGTTTGTCCCGGTACGATTGAAACGCCGCTTTATCACCGGGCGATTGATAATTATTGTGCAAAATCAGGCGCTGATAAAGCCCAAATTCATAAAGAAGAAGCCGCGCTACAACCCCTCGGGCGACTCGGTCAACCGAGTGAAGTGGCGGAACTCGTGTGGTTTTTAGCAAGTGACCAAGCCAGTTTTATCACTGGTAGTTTGCAAGTAATCGATGGCGGTTACACAGCACAATAATGAAGATAATCGATCCGCATATTCATCTATTTGACTTATCAAAAGGGGAATATGGTTGGTTAAAACCAGAAAACCAGCCAAATTGGCCAGATAAAAGCCGTATTTTTCGTTCATTTTCAGAAGAAGATCTAACGCTTGGCGTGTCGAATAAGCTGGCGGGTTTTGTCCATATAGAAGCAGGTTTTGATAATAACGCCCCATGGCGGGAAATAGAGTGGCTTGAACGTATTTGCCAAAAGCCATTCAAAAGCATTGCGGCGATAGATTTAACGCTGCCACCTGCATCCTTCAAGCACCAAGTTTCCAAGCTCAAGGTGTTAAATTCGGTTGTTGGGGTTAGACATATCTTAGATGATGATCTACCCGCTATTTTGAGTCATCAAAATACCGCAAACAACTTATTAACACTTGATAATCTCGGTTGGATATTTGAGTTACAATTTGATCTTAACAACACTGATTTTACTTTGTTGTGTGTCGACAAACTGACACCATTTAATAATATTAAATTTACATTAAACCACTGCGGTTTTATCAATTTAAGTCACTCAGAGATTAACAGTCAGTTCTATCAAAACTTAATATCAGTTAGCCAACTGCCTAATATAGCGGTGAAATGCTCAGGATGGGAAATGATAGATAGAGCATATGGTTTTGCTGATGTTCACTCTGCTGTGCTCAAATGCATCGACATATTTGGTCCTAAAAAAGTTATGTATGCGAGTAACTTTCCTCTGTGTACTTTTAGTTATGGCTACCAACAATATTGGCAAGAACTCAATAAACTTAATATTGTCCATGCACAGGCGCTCTTTCACGACAACGCCCATACATGGTATCAATTTTAGTTATACCGTTATTTAACGGTAATATTGGGTGAGCGTTTTACAACGTCATCATTTAATTCAATTCCAATTCCCGGTGTCTCTGATACTTCAAAGATACCATTTTTAGGTTGTGGGTCTTGAATACACAGTTCACGGTTCCAGTGTTTGGTTGCGTAAGTATGGTGTTCATGAATTAAAAAGTTAGGGATTGCTGTTTCTAAATGCAAGCTGGCGGCTGTTGCTACCGGACCACCGCAAACGTGAGCTTGAATTCGGATGTCATAAACATCGGCATAATCGCAGACTTTTTTCGCTTCTGTAAAGCCTCCGCATAAACCAACATCAGGTTGTAAAACGTCAATACTTTGATCTTCAAAATAAGGTCGAACATCCCAACGATGATATAGACGTTCGCCACCGGCAATTGGCACATTTACGTTGTCGGCAACTTTTTTATGGACAGCAGAATTTAAGTAATTCACTGGTTCTTCGTACATCATGCAATCCACTTCTTTAACAATTTCACCCATCTGTATCGCAGATGCAGCCCCCATTAAAGAATGCGATTCAAAAATAATGTCAACGTCTGGGCCAACTGCATTTCGAATAGCACGTAAGCGGTCACCAAATAATCTAAGCTGTGGGCGAGTGAATAAATTGGTTCGGTCAAATGACGAATCACCATTTTTATCATAAACGATAGGATCAACTTTAACCGCGTCAAAACCCTCTGCTACCGCTTTTAATGCCGCTTCAGCGTACTCAGCAGGTTCGATTAGTTTTTTAATGTCCTTATCCCAATCGAACTGCAACTGACTGGCATAAGTACGCAGCTTGGTATTTGTTTTGCCGCCTAATAATTGGTAAACAGGTACACCAAACGCCTTGCCTTTGATGTCCCACAATGCGGTGTCTATTGCGCTCATTGCCGCATACAGGACAGGCCCACCGCCTAATCCCCAAAAACTTTCCCTTAACATTCTTGACCACAACAGCTCTGTTTTAAACGGGTCGAAACCGATAAGAACGGCTTCAGTGATCTCTTTTATCATGGCTGCAGCCGCACTGTGGCCCCAATCATAGGCTAAGCCAGCTTCACCGACACCTGATATCCCTTCGTCGGTATGAACACGAACAAATATTGGATTCCAAGCGGTACGGTCTGGGCAATGGATGTCAAAGATCTCTACATGAGTTATTTTCATTATTAATTCTCTATTGGTCAAATTCTGGGTAAGTTCGTTTTACTTTTCGCATCATTGCGGGCCAGGCTTTTTCACCACCTGTTTGGCCAGAATGAACGATATTAGCCTGGGCCTTGATTCCGTCAATAATCGATTGTTCAACATAATTAATTGGTTGTTGCATAGACAAAGCTTGCACTTGGATATGACAGGCACGGACAAGGTCGTACATATGCATAAAAGCATCACCTATAGTTTTACCTAACGTTAACGCACCATGATTACGTAACAACATAAAATTTGCTGCACCTAAGTCGTCTTGGAGGCGTTTCTTTTCATCCTGATTTACCGCTAAACCTTCGTAATCGTGATAGCTCATTGACGCTAATGCAAACATCGAATATTGAGAAATAGGTAACAACCCGTCTTTCATGCTCGCAACAGCAATGGTTTCATTGGTATGTACATGGAGTACACATTGGTCCTCGTGGCGTGCTTCATGCACCGCACCGTGTATTGTATAACCGGCTGGATTAATTGAGAAAGGACAGTCTTGTTGGATCACATTGCCATCGATGTCAATTTTTACCAAATTGGATGCATTGATTTCGTCAAATGCTAGGCCAAACGCATTAATAAGCAAATGTTCAGTACCTGGGATCCTGGCGGAAATATGTGTGTGAATTAGGTCATCCCAACCATGTATTACATACAGCCGATAAGCCGCCGCAAGCTCAACACGAGTTTGCCATTCTTGTTCAGAGACCTGGCCTTTTAAACTAATTGGTGGTAATTCATACATAATAAACAACTCGTATTACTTTCTTTGACAGCACTTTACTAAAACAAATGACGAGGTGAAAGTGCCTGATTGAATAAGTTATGATTTCCGAGTGTTAATTTAATTGCCCCGCAAAAACAAAAAAGCCAGCTAAGGGATTAGCTGGCTTCCAAAATGTTAAGTTTAACTTTTTAAGATCAGATTAAGCGGCCTGGGGGAAACTAAATTCATCTTCAGGATCTGTGCCGTCTATGATTTCTTTTTCATCCGTATAACCATCAGAATCAAAATCTGAACATGCATCGCCTAACCCATCGAGGTTAAAATCTTCCTGATTTGGGTTAAAGACGTCAGAACAATTGTCAGTACTATTATCAACACCATCATTATCAAAATCAACGTCTTGACACATGTCTCCAACGCCATTACCGTCAGAGTCAATTTGATCTTCGTTAGCGTAAGCAACGCAATTATCCATGTAATCAACTATTCCGTCCAAATCCATATCAGAATTCATGTCCGGTCCATGGTCAATATTAAACGAAAGTAAGATATCTGCTGTTGCTTCAGTATTAAACAAAATTTGCATTTCATTTTCAGTTCCTGACTCATAGTGACCCTGACGTAATACCGTTTTACCATCTGATTCAATAACATTTTCGACAAATAAGAACATGTCTGAGTTTCTCATCATTTGTAAATGGTCAGGAAGTTCAAGAACAAAAATATCAAAACCACCCATATTGGAAAATAGCACAAGGCCTTCACCTAATAATAGTTTCTCCATATCGCCGTGGTCGTTATATCCGTGTTTAAATATGGTGACCGTTAAATTACCCCCCATAATAGTGCCGTCATCCGACCAAAACTCTGCAAACATGTCGCCTTCTAAATACAATTTAAAACCGTCATTTTCGTCATCGAGCATTTTATTTGAAATAATGTCATCAATACTTGTTGCTATAACCGGAATGACCTCTTCGAACTCATTTTCCTGCCATTTCAAAACAATAGCGTTAGCACATTCCAGATCTAAACTGTCGATCATATCCATATTTTGGTCACACCAAAAACGGTAAGTTCCGTCTACATTTTCAACGTTAGCAACATAACCTATAGCGTCATCACTAAACGTTTCATTGGTAAAAGCGGCTTTATAATCATGATGTAAATAATGCGATATTTGCATACCCGACAAATCGATTGCCTGTAAATCTATATTAAGTTGCGATCCATCAACGTTTAACATTGCGGTATGGCCTTCGGAGCCGTAGCCATCAAACGTTAGATTACCAAGAGCTTGCATAACGCCGCTGTCATTTATAATAAATTCTTGCATATAACTCTCAGTATGTTCTAACCAACTTTGCGCCGCCAAATCAAATCTATACATGGTTTCCGCATTTTGATCGACAGCATCAATAATGGTGCCATATTCAAAATCCTTGCCTTCGATATAATTAAAGCTATCAAACCAGCTCAAACCAGCCATAAATGCCGTTTCTTCATTAACACTCATATCTGGGCGTTCAATGCTCATTGTCGTGGTGACAACACAGCCTTTTTCAGTGTCTTCCACCACATCACTGTGCATCATCGTATCCGATAACTCGTCGTATTGACCCATGTACATCCGGAACATCGGTGCCATTTGCTCTGATCCAGTGTCGTCCGTTCCGTCTTCGGCAATATTCTCACTCATGCCGTCGTCTGTGCCCTCGGCATTGTTAGGTTCCATGTCGTCCTTCATTTCGTACCACATGTAGCTGCCATCCTCGGCCAGTACGCCGTACGCAATCATATGGCCGCCCATGTTTCCTTCTATGCCTTCCATGCCGTACATGTCATCGTCACGATCATCATTTACATTCGCATCAAATACGAAGAACTGATTGCCTTCCATTTCAATTTTGCCTAAACCGCCCATAGGATAAATCATGCCGCTCATGTCGCACGTCATGTCAGAGCTGATATCGCTAAAGGATTCTTGTCCTTTACCGTGCCAAAGGCCACTGATGTCACTCACCGCAATATCACACGCATCGCCCAAGCCGTTATCGTCCGCGTCTTCCTGTCCGTCGTTCATCACGGCAATACAGTTATCGTCGTAGTCCATCACGCCGTCACCGTCTAAGTCGGTGAACTGCCTTCTGTCCCACACCATATCGTCGTAATCATCAGCGTCGTCTTCGTTTAATACGCCGTCATTATCGATGTCATCATCCATATAATCTGGAATGCCGTCTTCATCAAAATCTGGCTCATCAACCACTTTGCCTATCCATGGATTATAAATATCCATGTCTTCGTCGTTCATCACGCCGTCGCCATCGATGTCACTGTCCATATAGTCTTCAATACCGTCACCGTCTGTATCTGCTTCGCCGTTGATTTCACATGCATCGCCAACGCCATTTTCGTCCACATCCAGTTGGTCTTCGTTCTTCACGACTGGGCAATTATCTTCACCGTCTAACCAACCATCTTGGTCATAGTCTTTATTTTGATAATTGAAGTCACACAAATCGCCAATACCATTACCATCTTGGTCATGTTGTTGCGGATTATAATGCTCTGGACAGTTGTCCATATCATCATCCCAGCCATCATAGTCTTTATCACTCACTGGCTTCATTGGTGCAAAGTGCATCAGCACATCGTCTTTCGCCACATCGTTAAATAACATGACTTGCTCAACACCCATACCGTCGACCACATAACCCATACGTAAGTAGGTATTTGTCATGTCATCCGTACTTTCCAATGTGGACTCTTCAAATAGGAACATCATTTGTTCTGGCATATCAATGCCGTCTGGTAATACAAATGTATACACCGCAACATCGCCCATCATGGTCAATTCCAGTCCATTACTTACCGCTACAGGGCCCGCTTCTGCGTTCATTCCTGAATGGTATTTCACTTCGAGGTTACCACCGGCAAACGTTCCGTCGTCTGACCAAACTTCCACAAATTGATTGTCGCCAAGCCACACCTGAACCGGCATATCTGTCGTTTCATTGGCATTGTTTATCACATCATCAATGCTCATCGCTG
>NZ_JAUORW010000015.1:0-127577 GCF_030548245.1 Psychrosphaera sp. 1_MG-2023 | reverse complement strand
TTTTTGGCTGTTGAAAAAAGTAAGGTCGACGCAGTCGAAATAGCCGCCTGCAAGGCAAAGAAAGGCGCAGCCTGCAAGGCAAAGAAAGGCGCAGCCTGCAAGGCGAATTATGCACTTCCTCTGCACTCGGTTGGAGGTTCTTAATATCGCTTAGACTCTTTTAGAATGACGTTTTTTGTTCTGAAATTATGAGTCAATTTAGGGCGGAATATTTGATTCCTCTGCGTTTGGTTGGAGATCCCAAATATCGCTAAGGCTCTTTTGGGATGACGTTTTTTTTCTGTTTGGTTTGGAATGACGTTTTTAATCTAAACCACCAGATTATTTCACCTAAATTTCAGACTGCATATTACTTCGTCTAAATCCCCCTTAGTTGAGATTTATATCTCGAAGTGAACGGCAGGGACGCCGTTGCAAGGGATGGTTGTATATGGACATACTTACATTCCGTCTTCGACGATAATATAAATCTTAAATAAGGATTAGGGATTTGGCCGAAAGCGGCCTTTTTGCCTACTTTTTTGGCTGTTGAAAAAAGTAAGGTCGACGCAGTCGAAATAGCCGCCCGCAGGGCAAAGAAACTTCAAGCCCGCGCCATTATGGTCGACGCAGTCGAAATAGCCGCCTGCAAGGCAAACAAACTTCAAGCTCGCGCCATTATGGTCGACGCAGTCGAAATGGTCGACGCAGTCGAAATAGCCGCCTGCAGGGCAAAGAAAGGCGCAGCCTGCAAGGCGAATTATGTGATTCCTCTGCACTTGGTTGGAGATCCCTAATATCGCCGAGGCTCTTTTAGGATGACGGCATTTTGTTTATTTGGAATGACGTTATTTCTGGTTATTCGTAATTAAATTCTATCTAAATACGTTGTACAGGGTTACACCTATAAACTAGTAAAATCAAAAACTCGTTTAAAGGTAAAAGCTTGATTGGTGTCGCCATGCTTCCGAACGAATTCAAGTTTACTTACGGCTTCTTCAAGCGTTGGAATATGTCCTTTAGGTATCCACCACATTACGTAATTTTGTTCTGGCAATGCATCAAACCATTCTTTTTTACGACTTAAAAAGTCTCGGTGGTGTGTTTTAAACATGAAGTGTTTTAAAGCGTCTGGTGAGGTCCATACCGACATATTGACAATAATATTAGGATCATCAAATATCTTTATTGCAGTTGCATCACCAGATTCATCTTTTAATCGCCACACAAAACCGTCGCTGTTTTCAGCAAGCAAGTTTACGGGCTCTAAGTTATCGACAAAATCTTTAATTTCAGGTGCGTCTAAAGGAAATTTTGCTGTGGCGATATTCAATTGTGCTAGATGCATTTGGGCTCCATTTCAGACTATTTAGCATGTTGCTAAGCACTTGGGATAAGTTAGTTTGAATAACAAACTAAACTTTGTTCACTTGCTTATTATTTGTGGTCAAACCGATAAATACCATCCCATTCTAAATCGGGGTCATTTTTAAGAGCGCGACAACGTTCAATTAAACAATGGGCGGCTTTGTGCTGATATTCATTTTCTAATTTTATAAATTCTTGTTCCGCCGCGGAAAAGTCGCCATTTTGATACAGGGTAAACGCCCGAAGGTACATAGTTTGAGCAATTTCGTTAAATGACTTCGAGGCGTCTTCGATACCATAAACCTCTGTTGCTGTGCTCTTCCCTTTCACAATTATTTGGTCGACAAAAGCAAACATATTGCGATACTGATCGGATAATTGAGACAACAAATCCTTTGTCACTAAAACGTGCTGCCCATACACCTTACTCAATGACGTGATACGCGACGCCAAATTAACGGTGTTGCCAACAGCCGTATAATTGTATCTTAGCTGCGTCCCCATGTTTCCGACGATTACAGGTCCCTGGGCGAGCCCGAGTGACAATGCAATATTTGGTAATTGTAAGGTTTGCAGCTCTAAGTTAATTTCTTTAACTGCCTGTTGAATACCAATCGCAGCAATGATTGATTTGTCTTGATATCTTTCTATATCGGCTGGGGCATTAAACAACGCCATCACTTCATCGCCGATGTATTTATCCAACATTCCTTCATTATTAATGATATTTTCAGTGACAGGCTCAAATACAGTATTGAGCAGTAAAATAACTTCCTGGGGTTCTAAGTTTTCCGACAGGTTTGTGAAGTTTTGAATGTCGGTAAACAACACAACGGTTTCCTTTAGATTGCCTTTTTGATCAGCACTAATCCCTTGCTCAACAATACTTTCTACAACTTGAGGTACAACGTAAGAGCTAAACGCAGACTTGACTGATCGATAGCGATTTTGTGTCATCAAGAAGTTCTTAAACTCCAATATGATCAAACAAACAAAACTGTAAAATAGTATTTCAAATACCTTTAATGCTTCATTTGCGACATACAAATACGACATTGACGCGACAAAAATTACGCCAAAATAGCCAACGTATAATCCCCACCGCAACCCGTCATTTACAATTAGCTTGGCAAAAATAGACAAGATTAAAATACTGACTAAAGCCAAAATCATACTGACTTGAGACTCGTGCTCATACCAATTATTTTGCAACATATTAGACAAAGCAGCCGCATGAAGATGAACGCCGGGAGTATATGGGTCAAGGGCGGTGGGTCGAATGTCATAAAGTCCTATTTCTGACAAACCAATGAGTACAATTTTATCCTCAAAAAACTCTGGAGAAATATGACCATTTAGGACATCAGATGCACTGACAGTAGCTATTTTCCTTGGAAAGTTTAACAGTACAGAATTTTGGTTTTCTATGAGTAAATTATCACCTGTCAGTTTTCTAATTCCAGTATTATCTAACTGAACTTCAAGCTCTTTATTGGTGTAAAACTGAAATGCTTGTACCGCTAAAGTTGGTAAAACGAGATCTTGATAGACATACAACAGAGGATAGTTTCGATAAATACCATCACTATCTGCAGTGACAGAGAACAACGCACAGGACATTGCAGCATCTGCGATTAATGGGATATTAACTTCAGCATTTTTAATGGCTGGCAAATTGACATACGTAGAGGTTATTTCAACCCGTTGTAAAGCGCAGTTTTCGATATAGGGATAAGACTCATCTCCACCCTGTTCTTGGCTTCTTCCCCTCAAGAAAAAGCCTAGAATGACATTGTCCATATCAACGAGCGTATTACTAAATATAAGATCTTCGGCTGGGTCATTTGACGGTTCTGAAAAAACCATATCCGCTACCACAATAGACGCAGCATCAAGTTGACCAAACATATCGGCGATTAAACTACGTGGCCAGGGCCAACGTCCAAAGTCGTCTATCGACTTATCATCAACATCCAAGACAACCACGCGGTCATCTATTTCATGATGATATCCCAACTTATGTAGTAGCGATATTTCTAGATCAGTAAACTGATATGAAAACTTTTCAGCCCAACTAGGCCAATAATTAAAGGTAATCAAAGTGAATAAAAACAGATAAAAAACCGACAAGCGGTTAGCAAATAATTTTATTATTAGTTTATTCACGTAAACCCTTACCGTTTATACTGTTGCATATAACCAATCTATCAGAACGAAATGATTTGTGGTGATTGATTTTCATAACCTGTCATCGTACGACCAATATTAGCGTTGATAAACGTAGGATCCGCAACCACAAAACGTTTGCCTCTAACCGTAAATGCATCACCTTGAATATCCGATTTTACGGCAACGGCGGTCGCTATATGCCCGTCATACTGTAAACCGACAACTTCATTCCCTAGCAAATTTTTCACTAGATAGGCAAATAGTACCGCTCGGTCTTCACAGTCAGCATAAGGATAATGAATGGTTTCACCGGCGAACAAATAGTTTTCATAGTTAAATTGCTGTTGGTCTGTTTGATAACGCAAGCTCTTCTGTACAAAGTGCAATATAACATTTAAAGCGCGTTGCTCTGACATGCCCAGTATATAAGGACGTAATTGATTCAGCAGTTCCTGTTTGGTGCCGTCGGGTAACTCAGCTTGAAAATAGTATTCCATGCTCAACTGAGGATAATGATCTAAAAACTCAATATACGAAGAGTTGTAATGCGTACTCACCGTTACCGACTTATTGTCTATTGTTGTGGTTAATTTTCGTGATTTATCAGCGGTTCCGTGTTTCGGCGCAACGCTTAAATCAATATTAACTTGTTCACTTGCCGAACTATGTTGCTTGTCATAGGTATACACACTACCAACACTAATGGGTTGCTTTTCGGCAAGATCAACAAAGTAGTATTTGCCATCTTTCAAAGAAAAGTATTTTTGGCCAAACAATTTTTGTTTCACGCTCAGCATTAAATAAGCTTTGCCATCGTTGTACGCAACTCTGGAATTAAACCCCTGCTTAACAAGGTAAAACCAACTGTATAACTGCATATCGTTCTTGCTTAGTCGTGAGCCCGAAACCAAATATTCATGAGTTAATAGTGCTTGGCCCCAATCATCTAACGCCAAATCGTCAGCTGCAGCTTTAATAGCTGCCACCTGATCTTTAAACTGAGTTTTTGCCATCGACAACCAGCTATCGGCAATCGTATTACTGTCTAATTTTCTGATCCCAAGCGGCTTGGCGTCTAGTTTCGGCATCACCAATGTTTGCCCCAACATTCTCACTGTTGTCCTGCTTTCGCCTTTTTTCACATAAACAAACTGCTCAGGCGCTGGTTTAACAACAGGCTTAGGCTTTGGTTTAGGTAGCGGTTTTGGTTCAGTTGGTTTGTGAACAAGTTCTGGTTCGGAAGGAACAGGATCTGGCTTTTTAACAATTTCTGGGGGCGGAACCGGCTCAACAGGTTTTGCTGGCGGCAAAAGAACAACTGGCTGCGGGTCAGCCTCTACTTCAACAATTGGTTCTGGCTTCGTTTTAGGAGGGGCAGTCACTTTAGGTTTCGAATCGCGTTTCACCTCAGGTTCTACTTCGGTTTCAACCCAGTTTGCCTTTAAAAATTGAGCGAACTCTTTGTCATGTTCATCGACAAAGGTTTTAAATTCTTTCTTATACTGCTTTAACCACTCTTTAAATTCCTTTTCATCCGAAGCATATGACCCCGTTATTGTTGATAATAACAGTGCTACGACAAGTGATTTTTTGAACATGACCATCTCCCTTTTAGTTAACTTTAGTCTACTGCATCTAACGCAATTTTGAGAACTTTTATTTGTCGATTAAGACTTTTTATTTTGTTTAGTCAGTGTGAAATTGACTATTCTATAAAGTGTAGATAGTCTTTAAATGTCGACTTTAATAAATACTAAGTGAAATGGATCAATGAAAACTATATGGACAATAATGTTATTATTGCTTTCACAGTTTGGGTGCGCTCAATCTATTCCTAATTGGGTGCATGCACCATCCCTCGATTCACAATCAAATTTCTATTCAGTAGGCTCTGGTAGTTCTTTAGAAGTAGCTAAGTCTAATGCCTTAACAAACTTAGCTTTACGACTAATTGTCAACGTTGAAAGTGAGACAGAGAGTTACTCTAACTTAGACAACGGTAAGCTTAACCAAAGACTCAACATGTCCACAGTTCAAGCCTCGGAGCAATTGACCTTCGTAAAAACCGAAATAATCAAAACCCATGTAGAAGGCGAAGAAACCCACGTATTAGTTTCCGTCGACAAAATGACCGTATTTAATTCCATTCGGGATAACTTCTCAAATGTCATCTTGCCTCTGACCAATAGTGACAAGGTGCCAGCCGCACAAATTTTGGTTAATCGACTTAAATTAGACGAATACCTTCCTCTATATCAAAAGTACTTATCGTTGCTGCGCGCCTATCAACAACCGGTACAAACAATCGAAAATGCACTGAATCGCTTTCGAATCGCAAGCAATGACCGAATTAATCAAACCGCTTTCACTGTGATCACCAATAAACAAGATGAATTAGGATTGGCAAAATCTTATTCCGACCGGTTGCTCAAAAAGGGGTTTTCAAATTCATCCCAGGCTAATACATTAAAATTGACCTTAGTTGGCCCTGAACTGCAATATTCGATGCAAAATGATCACCATGCATATCGTGCCATTGGCGAGGTCTTTTTTTCCTATAATGGTGATGTTGTTTTAACTAAAAAAATCGACCTGTTTGAATTCGATAAAGATAAATCTATAGCTTGGAGCACGTTAGTATCCGCTCTTAACAGTATTGTTCCGGAGTAATAACAGTGAAAAAAATAATAAAAATAATTTTAGCTGTCAGTTTCGTCACCGCTGTTTTAACGGGTTGTGTGATGACGCCGCAAACCGACGCACTAGGTAATAGCTTTGTCGGATTTGGAGAGCATCAAATCGTTACCGAAGAAGAAGCAAAGAAACTGCCCCGCGGTGAGCGATTAACCCGGATCAGTATTGATATGCAAAATATTGGGTTTAAAAAGGTTAAGGTTTCGAACCTCATGGATTCGGTAACAGAGTCAATACTGAGTATTTTTGAAAACCAATATGAGCTATTAAGTCGCTATACGCTAATTGTTGATGATCACAAAGATGTAACCTCGTTTATTTATGCAAATGAAGGCAAGTCAAGTGAAGAGCTAGCTGAAGAGGTTCGTCGATTTGATATGATGGCGGAAACAGAAGACCAAAAAATTGGACCAAAACTCCAACGTTACCGAACCGCTAATGATGAGATCCAAAAACAAAACACCATTTTGGCAGGTGAATTAGTTAAACAAACCGTTCGTTTAGCCTCATTTTTTCAAGAAAATTCAGAAGAATTACTCGGTGCAGATGCACTCACAATGTTGTTAAACGCAGGTAAAATATCAGAAGCTTATAACCTTGCTGAAATACGCATTCACATGGCGTCAATTGCCAATGACTTTATTGACGATGAAAAAGCAGTGTTAGAGATTACGAAAAAAATTCAAGGGATATTAGATGAAAAACTTTGAGCCATTGGTCACTAAACACAAATTTCAAACTCCCTTAAAAGTTTGTGCGTCGTTTTGCATATCCCTTTTTATGCTTGCTTGTTCTGGTGTTGACGTTAAATATCCGGAAAAAACGACCAACAACCTCGTTCCAAATAATGTGTCTTCAACTATAACGGTCGCTCGCTCAGCCTATAAATTTGAAGACAAAGATATACAAGTACCGTCAAACTTTGACACCCAAGGGTTAAATTCATGTAACTTTTCCATAGATAATGAATCGTCCACCTGCCCATTGAAGAAGAAAAACGTACGTATTTATTTTGGTGACAACCGAATCGTCACCACTAATGAGCAAGAACGCAATGCAATGGAGCAACTCACTAACGATCGTCTCGGATTGATGTTAGAAAATCAACTAGCCGGCGTAAACCGATTCCGCATCGTGACGCGAGATACGATTACCGAAACAGAGCAAACTCAACAATTTATGGAACAGGATGCAATGGAATTGGCGCAAGTTATTGCGAACAAAAAAGTTCTGCGTCCAGACTACCTAATTAAACTCGACACCATAAAAACCGCAGAACGATTTTACGCCGAGTACAATGGCGTCGCTCAGTATAATGTCGAAATGACAACCAGTGTTATCGACCCTTTTACCAAAGAAAAACTGGCCTATCCAAACATCGGAAAAATTCGGGTAAAAGGCACGGACGTGCGAGACAAAGAGTTTTTTGTTTATACCGAAGTTAATAACCGTTATTACACTGGCTTTAATTACAATGATTTAGAAAACATCAGTGCTGTATTTTCTGGCATGGCATCTAAGTCTTTTGACATTTTACTATCACGGTTATTAACGGAAATGCCATCAAGCGCCCAGGTTTTAGCGTTTAGAAACGACCAAGCAACACTTGATAGAGGTCGCAATGCTGGTATTTTGAATAAAGAAACTATGATCTTATTTCGATACGAAATGGGTTTTGTAGAGCCTATTGCCGTAGCTGAAGTTAAACCATCAAAAAATAGTTCCATCGCCCACATCATTCGATGGAAAAATAGCGACGAAGCAGACAAGTTAAAAAAAGCATCAGCCAATACGATTTTTCGTGTTCCAAATGAACAAAAAATATTTGCAGTCTCTGTTGGCCTGCCTGAAGACTTTGTCACCACGAGGCTATAAACATGTATCGTCTATTCGTTGTTCTTGGTTTCCTAATGAGCAGTTCCGTTTTTGCTAACCCGACCCATAAAGTCAGTTATGACGAAACAACTCAAATGGTCAACGTTGAAACACAACTTTGTTTATATGGCAGAGGCATACAGCAAGCGTTAATTGAAACCTCTTACCAAAACTTGAGTAATTACCTGCGCGTTGAGTATCGTCAAATTTCAACTTCCTTAGCAAATAAACATAACCTGAAAAAAAAGCAGCGTGAATATATCGAATATTTACTCACGCTTAAGTTAAACAAAACAACCTTGCAGCATGATTTTTCATTTGTTGGTAACGATACCTGCACCACTGCTAAAGGAAACTTTGAACTCGCCGAGCAAGTAAAATTTGAGTCACTTTTTGATTTTCCCCCTCCGGCAATGTTTCATTTTGTAACGACTGCTCAAAATCTAAATCAATATTTAACTCAAAAACTCAACCTATATAATGTTGTCGTAAGACCTGAGTTATTTGCAAAACACTTAACGGTCATTGATAATTTGTCGGTCCAATATACGGCAAAAACCTATTACCAGTTTGACCTAACGGCCTACAACTCTAGCTTATCACTAGCAAGCAACTCGGTTTATATTGACGCCGAGCAACCTTATGTAAAAATATTAAGTAAGTACCTTCAATCGCGTTCTTTTTCAATTCAAAGCCAACCTAGCAATGCATTTTGGACTGTAAAACTCACCGCTAATATTGAAGACCAAAAATACTTATCACTACAGTTAGAGATATCAAATACCGATGACTTTCAAACCATATTGGTAAATAACAGTCGTCAACTACCGGCAACCACGCTGTCGAATCCAATTATGTTAGAGAAGTTTTTTAATGTTCATATTGAACTGATGAAACTCAATGAACATCTACGTACAAAAAGGTAATTTGGTAAGCTGAGCATTAATAAATAACCCGCCTAGGGCTACTAGGCGGATTAGTATTACTATCTCTTTCTTAATAATAGACCGAGCGCTGCGCACAGAAAAATGGCTCTGTGATCCGGCTCTGGTACGTTAACTACATCAGGTGCCGCTTCGCCAAATATATTAATATTGCGAAGACCAAAAATTTCACTTCCAGAGTCAGCTTTAACGCGTAATCTAAGTGCTAATGTATTGCCTGTTGCTGCAATCCCTCGATTGAATGTGGCAAACTCGTTTGTCATTAATTGGCCATCTATCGATAGCGGATCTTGAAAGGTCACTGATTTTCCTGACGCCATAATATACTGCATTTCTTTGCTGTTTTCGGTTTGAATGTTAAACAATGCCTGGTGTTCGCTAGCGTCTATTGAATAATCGAACTCTAGCTTGTCAGAAGTTTCAAAGTCTCCCATCGCAGCAAAGTCGATTCCAAGGTTAATACTGTTATATCCAGCAATTGAAAATAACCATTGAGCCTCGACCCACTGCCCGGAGGTTTGCGAATTAACCGTGTCAGATAAAGCAAATAAAGGGGTGAACTGCGATGCAGTGGTGATACTTTTAAATCCGAGATTATCAGCCGGAGAACTAAGTGTTTCGTCAATTAAACTGCTTGGTAACGCGTCGAAATCTATCGGATTAAATTCGCCAAAATAATCATCAGGTGAGGAAAACCCAGCTTGAAATGGATTTTGGTAATTCACTAGGTTTTTGGTGCCATCCGCCGTAAGGGCAAAGGCGATAAGTTCGCAGTTACCTTTGGCTGGGGTAAATAATAGGAATAATAAAGCGGTTATTAAATAGTTTTTCATGGTACATCCTTGTCTAGTTTTAAAACCTAAAAACTAGCCAGAACCACTTAAAACAACAAGTCCAGTTTTAGTAAATCACTAAAAACTGGACTTTAAATACTACCGCTTTGCTATCTTCGATAAATGAGACAAAGCCGCTGCTTTTGCTTCATCTTTGGTAGCATAAAGCTTGCCGTCAATTCCATCCGCAACGCCCGCAGATCTCAAGGCACGGTCCATTTGATATCGAGAAAGTGCTGTGGGGAAAACGTAACAACTGACTCGACAACCGAGGTTTTGATTCATTCGTATTGCGTCAACTAGTATAACTTCGGCTTCTGGGGTCGCAGCTTCTAAGTCATCTGAAATGCAAATTAATGCCCAAAACTCCCCGTTTAAAGGCGCTATGACCTCTTCAACCGAGTTAGCAAAAAACGACATTAACTCAGTACTTGCGGCGCCTCGAAATGTAGCCCAAACAATATTGCCCTCTAAAGACAAAGTTAATTCTGACCGAAATCCTTTAAATCGCATGAGCACCCTACTAATTCCCTATTATTGCCCATAGATTAGATCAAATTTCCAATAGTCGCCACTGGTTTAATGCTAACCCATATTTAATTCTTGCATCTTTCTGGTTATGGTATTACGCCCCCAACCGATACGTTTCGCCGCTTCTTGTTTGTGGCCACGCGTATGACGCAATGCAATATCAATTAGAGCCCGTTCAAAAGCGGCCTGAGCATCCTTGATAATGTCTGATTCACCTTCGCCTAATCGCTTATCTAACCAAGATTCAAAACTCGATACCCAGTCATCAGCTACCGCGGATGGATCTTTAGCCGTTTTAGAGGTGCTCGTTGCCGTTAACATTTCCGGTGGTAAATCATCCATAATGATCTCTTTACCACTCGCCATTACGGTCAACCAACGGCAGGTATTTTCAAGTTGGCGAACGTTACCCGGCCAAGTGTATTGCGATAAAAATTCTGCCGCATTTTTGGACAACATTTTGGCGTCAACAGCCAGCTCTTTGGCGGCCTTGAACAAGAAATGTTCACACAATTGTGGGATATCTTCTTTTCTATCTCGAAGCGCTGGAATGTGAATTCTGATGACATTTAAACGATGAAACAAATCTTCCCTAAATTTGCCTTGGTCCACCAAGTTTTCCAAATTTTGGTGGGTCGCAGCGACAATTCGAACATCAACAGAAACCGGCTCGTGACCACCGACTCGATAAAATTGACCATCAGCGAGTACACGTAATAGTCGAGTTTGGATGTCCAATGGCATATCGCCAATTTCGTCCAAAAATAAGGTTCCGCCATTGGCTTGTTCAAATCGGCCTTTTCGTGCAGCTGCAGCCCCCGTAAAGGCACCTTTTTCATGGCCAAACAATTCTGATTCAATAAGATCTTTTGGAATTGCAGCCATATTCAAGGCAACAAACGTTTGTTCTTTTCGTGGGCTGTGTTTATGCAACGCGTGGGCGACAAGTTCTTTACCCGTTCCCGACTGACCATTGATTAAAACGCTTACGCTAGAGCGTGACAATCGCCCGATCGCGCGAAACACTTCCTGCATCGCTGGGGCTTCACCAATAATCTCAGACGCTGGCTTTTGTTTTACTTTCAGTTTACCGCTGCGCTTTTTACCATGTTCAATCGCACGGCGGGTCAAATTAACCGCTTCGTCAATGTCAAAAGGCTTTGGAAGATATTCAAATGCGCCCTGTTGATACGCGTTTACCGCACTATCTAAATCAGAGTGCGCCGTCATGATGATAATTGGCAGTTGCGGGTGACTGGCCTGCATTTTATCCAATAGCTCCATACCGTCCATCTCTGGCATTCTGATGTCCGATATAATCGCTTCTGGTTCATCATATTCAAGTCGTTGCAACATCATAGTTGCAGAGGCAAAAGATTCGACTTCAAATCCATCTTGTGTAAGCGCTTTTTCCAAGACCCAACGAATTGAGTTATCGTCATCTACTATCCAAACTCTACTCATTATTTACTTCCTTCATTGTCTTGTATTACAGGGATAAAAATCGAAAATGCTGTTTGTCCGGGCCAACTATCTACTTCTATTGTGCCTTGGTGTTGGTCGATTAACGTTTGTGAAATAGACAAACCTAAACCATTGCCGTCTGACTTGTTGGTCACCATTGGATAAAAAATTGTACTTCTTAGCTCATCGCTAATGCCTGGACCATTATCAACAATGGAAATTTTCAGGACTTGTTTAAAACGCGTGCCATGCATAACTTTAGAACCCGCAAATCGTGTTCTCATGGTTAATAACGGTTCGAAATTTTCTGGTTGATTAGCGGCGTATTCTAGTAAAGATTGAATGCCATTTTTGACTATGTTCAAAACCGCCTGCTCTAGTTGGCTAGGGTCAAAAACGGTGACTGGTAAACTAGGATCATAATCACGGTAAACTGTAATAAACTCAGGTTTGTCCAGCTTAACCAAATTATAGACTCGTTCTAAAACAATATGGATATTATTGGCTTCACGTTTAGGCGGGGTGTTTGGACCTAATAATCGGTCCACTAAGTCTCGCAATCGGTCTGATTGCTCTATAATCAACTGAGTGAATTCTTTTAGCTCTTCGGACTCCAGACTTCGGCTTAATAATTGAGCTGCACCACGAATACCACCGAGTGGATTTTTAATTTCATGGGCGAGTCCCCGAATTAGATGTCGGGAAGCACTAATATGGTGCTTTTGAGTATTTTCTTGGCTTATTTTACGCAAATTTTCATTTTGACGAACTTGAAGCAGACATAACGTCTCCCCTTCAACCATCGCCTGATCAGCGCTGACTTCGACTATTGAATGACGTCCATCAGGAAATACGACTTCAACCTCATTATCTGCAAAACTGCGACCGTTATCCCACAACTCAGCCAACAAAGCCTTTGGAAATGTATGATATATGAGTATTTTAAAAAATATTTGTCCCTGTAATTTGCGAATACTTTGCCCAAACAACATGGCTGCAGAATCGTTACAGAATTTAATTTTGCCGCTGCGGTCGAGTAAAAACACCGAAGAACTTAACTGTTCTAAAATTTGTTGGCTAACACCAGGGTTAGACGACGTTGGTTCGTTCATGGAAAAATCCGCACCGATATAGTGCATAGGTTTATTGAGTTTAGCCGTAAACTGGCTTTTTCTCAAATATCATTGCACCGATTTGGTTAATTAACCGATGCTCTATGCAAATAAACTGTTATTGGCTTACTTACTGCAATAACCTTGCCTGAATCGTTCCAAACTTCTAACTGAACACGGTGTTCACCGCGATCAACGTCACGTAAGATGAATACAGCTGACTTTTGAGGGCCTGCGACCTTCTTGTCGTCGAATTTGAGAACTACGCTCATACCACGCTTAAAGGATGGTTTAATCAAGCCATTGATATACAGCGAGCCAGTGTTATCTCTTATCGTGTCTTGATCAAGCGGTTTAACGATGTCGATTGAAACAACATCTAGGAGATCTTCTTTTGTTGTATCGCCACTAATTATTGAGGCGTCAACAGATTGGATAATATTGGGGGTTTTTGAAACATCTATCGTATCTGATTTAACATTAGGTTTTGGAGAATCAGAAAACACAAGTACGCCTTCAGCATTACGCCAAACGTATATTTTTTTCTTGTCTGCTGCTAGTGAATTAGTACTTATTAATACTAGAATTAGCAGTATTACGAACTTCCCCATGTTCTCTCATATCAAATAATAGACGTTAGACATAATCTAGCGAATTTTTAACTTTTTGGCTACAAAAAAAAGCCCACTCATGCGAGTGGGCTTAGATCTAATTTATTAATTTAAGTGAATTAAATTAATATTAGCAGCTGTAGTACATTTCAAACTCAATTGGATGAGTTGTCATGTTAAGTTTTTCAACTTCAGCGCGTTTTAATTCAATGTAAGCATCGATAGTGTCGTCTGTGAAAACACCACCAGCTTTTAAGAATTCACGGTCAGCACTTAGTTCATTAAGCGCTTCTTCTAAAGAAGATGCAACTTGTGGGATCGCTGCTGCTTCTTCAGCTGGTAAGTCATACAAGTCTTTATCCATAGCATCGCCAGGGTGGATCTTGTTTTTGATACCGTCAAGACCAGCCATCAACAACGCAGTAAATGCTAAGTAAGGATTCGATGACGGGTCAGGGAAACGTACTTCAATACGACGTGCTTTTGGTGAAGGTACTACTGGGATACGAATAGATGCAGAACGGTTACGTGCAGAGTATGCCAACATTACCGGAGCTTCGAATCCAGGGACCAAACGCTTGTAAGAGTTAGTAGAAGCATTGGTAAACGCGTTAATCGCTTTAGCGTGCTTAATTACGCCACCGATATAGTAAAGCGCAGTTTCAGAAAGGCCGCCATACTTGTCACCAGCAAATAAGTTTTCGCCGTTTTTAACAAGTGATTGGTGAACGTGCATACCAGTACCGTTATCGCCAACAATTGGCTTAGGCATGAATGTCGCTGTTTTTCCATATGCATGCGCCATGTTATGAACAACATACTTATAGATTTGAACTTCGTCAGCTTTGTTAACGATAGTATTAAAACGACAAGCGATTTCATTTTGACCAGCTGTAGCAACTTCGTGGTGATGTGCTTCAACTACTAAGCCCATTTCTTCCATTACTAAACAAGTCGCTGAACGCCAATCGTGTGAAGAGTCAACAGGTGCTACTGGGAAGTAACCGCCTTTAACGCCAGGACGGTGTCCTTTGTTACCATCTTCATAAGACTTATCTGAGTTCCATGCCGCTTCTTCAGCGTCAATTTTATAAGAAGAACCAGACATGTCAGTTTTAAATTTAACATCGTCAAATACGAAGAATTCAGGTTCTGGACCAACTAATACTTCATCAGCAATGCCTTCAGCACGCATATAAGCTTCTGCGCGTTTAGCAACAGAACGAGGGTCACGTTCGTAACCTTGGCCAGTACCAGGTTCGATTACGTCACAACGAATGTTTAACGTAGTCTCTTCTGTGAATGGGTCTAAAACAACTGACTCAGCATCAGGCATAAGAACCATGTCTGATTCATTAATACCCTTCCATCCTGAAATTGAAGAACCGTCAAACATTTTGCCGTCTTCAAAGAAGTCTTCGTCAATTTGATGATAAGGCACAGTGATGTGTTGCTCTTTACCTATAGTGTCAGTGAAACGTAAGTCAATAAATTTAACTTCGCTCTCTTTGATTAGGTTTAAAACCGTTTGAGACATTGTTTTCTCCAAGTTAAAAAAATATTTTTTCGAGCCCTTTGGCTCATTTAAGTGCATAAGGCAAAGCCAAATTCATGCCATCAAATTTTAGTTATATAATACAATGAGTTACATATTAACCCTGCGTTTCCATCGACAACATTGCACCACAATGGTTCAAAATACGCACCAACATGAGACTAATCAATAGAAAGCAACAATGAGTGTAATTTAGTTGTTACATTTTGTCCGCGATTTTCGTTATTTTTTTACATATAACGTAGTTCAGTTCCTTCTTAGATCCAAAAAAGACCTAATTTGAAATAACCAAAGTTGAATTAGAGTACCGCTACTACTAATGCAACAACCTAAATTACAGCAGTTTAGCAATAACACAATGCAGTAATGAAAATTAACTCACTTTTTGAGATAGCTATCTACTTACAGGTCTGTAAGTAGCGTTCAAAATTGAATTCCAAAATACAACTGCACCATTTTGAGGCAATGGGCATTTTGGCTATTTTTTACTGTCGATCCAGTCTAGTTGACCAATGAGTTTACGGCGGCTGAAAATTAGATTTTCAATTAATGGTGTTAATATAAGCTCCAATGCCAACCCCATCTTCCCACCCGGGACAACAATTGTATTGATTCGACTCATAAAAGAGCCGTCGATCATTTGTAATAAATATGGAAAATCAACATTAGGCACATCTCGGAAACGGATCACCACAAAACTTTCATCTAGTGACGGAATGTCTTTGGCACTAAATGGATTCGAAGTATCAACAGTAGGAACCCGTTGAAAGTTAATATTGGTTCTAGAAAACTGAGGGGTGATATGCGTGAAGTAGTCGTCCATGCTTCGGACGATGCTGCTCATTACAGCTTCGCGGCTGTGGCCTCGTTGGTTAGTGTCGCGAATTATTTTTTGGATCCACTCCAAGTTAACAATAGGTACCATGCCGATTAACAAGTCGACATAATGGGCAACATTATGCTGTTCGGTAACCGCTCCGCCATGTAGACCTTCATAAAACAGACAATCTGTATTGGGTCTGAGTTCTTCCCATGGCGTAAATGTACCAGGCATTTGATTATACGGAACGGCTTCATCAAATGAATGCAGGTACTTACGAACATTGCCACTACCGGTTTCAGAATAACTTTTAAATAAGCTTTCTAATGCTCCAAAATCGTTAGCTTCAGACCCAAAATAAGAAATATGGCGGCCTTGTTCTTGCGCTTTTCTAATTTCCATTTCCATTTCTGCACGTGCATAGCGATGAAAACTATCCCCTTCCAAGATCGCAGCATCCACGTCCAAATTACGGAAAATGTGAGTAATAGCATTTGTGGTTGTTGTTGTGCCGGCTCCAGAGGAACCAGTTACTGCAATTATTGGGTGTTTAACTGACATAAATCTTTTTTCTTAGTTTTGAGACTAGATTGTTATAAAGTGATTATTCTAATTAATCAAGCTTAGCGCGCTGAACATTTTATGACAAAAACAATAATTAGGTCCCTAAAATGATAAAAAACCTAGGTAAATTTGCGTTATTGAGTATATCCACTTTTTTACCAATAACGTATGCATCAACCGATATATTTGTTGCGCAGATCGCAACTAATGGGCAAAAAACACACGTAGTGGAAATAGATAATATTACTCAGCGTCCAGGATATGACAATCAGCCTTATTTTGCAGACGACGGTTCTGGGGTTTATTACACATCTCAATTGGCGCAACAAACAGACATTTTATTTTACAACTTGTCTTCAAAAACACTTACGAACATAACCAAGACATTAGATACCAGCGAATACTCACCGACGCTTGTTCCTGAGTCAAACAACTTATCTTTTATTAAAGTTGAACCTGATAGTACACAGCGGTTATGGACATTAACATTGGGAAGTCAAAAACAAACGATTATCAACAAAACAATCAAGCCTGTTGGATATCATGCTTGGGGCGCTGATAATGATTTGGCTCTATTTGTATTGGGTGAGCCAATGACGTTGCAATATATTCAGTCACCAGAACAAGAAAACGCGAAGGTCATCGCTAATGAAATCGGCCGAGCCCTTCATTATAATGCCAAACATCAGGTGTTTAGTTTCACAACGGGTACAAACAATGCACTTAATACCTTTTCAGCACAGACAGGAATTATCACTCAATACCTAGCTTTGCCTAAAGAAACGCAAGATTACACTTGGCTGAATTCAGATCAGGTCATTGCGGCTATGGGAACTAAAATAATGGTTTGGTCGTTACACACACCAAACCAAACATGGCAGCCTTTATTTGATTTTTCAAACCAGTGTCCAACAAATATAACCCGATTAGCGGTTAATAAATCTGCCAGTAAACTTGCCTTTGTATGTGACGAGGAAACACAATAATGAGTGAACTGCAGATTGTAATTTATTGTTTGATCATATCGGTCATTTTACCATTTGTCGCTAAAGTTCCTTTAGCTCACGCTATGCGTCAGGTTGGTAGTGGTAATATCAGGGGCTACGATAATGAAGAACCCCGCAGCCAGCAAAAAAAGCTTTCAGGTTTTGGCGCGCGTTGCTTAGCGGCCCATGAAAACAGTTTTGAAGCCATCATCATTTTTGCGCCAAGTGTGTTACTTGCCATAGCAACCGACAACCTCTCGCGGGACATTACGCTGCTTAGTTGTGGATTTATCGCTGCTCGTTGTTGCTATTTATTTTTCTACTGGGTCAATTGGGACAAACTGCGTTCATTAAGTTGGGGGATTGGGATGGGTTGTTGTATCGCCATCATGCTTCGTTGTTTGTAATACTCATTCGATAATTGTCTGTTTGTTTTAAAACAGCCTTGCGAGTAACACAAACAAAAACGCCTGCTTAATGCAGGCGTTTTATTTTTCAATAAGACAAATTATTTAGTGTTATTGCTCTCGTGCTATCGCGCGATATGCAATGTCGTTGCGAAATTGAACGCCATCCCATTTTATTTGTTTTACCGCTTCGTAGGCTAGGGCCTGGGCTTCTGTAACTGTTTGACCTAACGCTGTTGCACATAATACGCGGCCACCAGCGGTAACAACGTCATCGCCGTTTAATTTGGTTCCAGCGTGAAACGTTTTTGAATCAGCCGTTGCAACAGGTACGCCAGTAATAACATCACCTTTATTATAAGAACCAGGGTAACCACCAGCGGCTAATACCACTCCAACAGCAGGTCTAGGGTCAAATTTAGCTTCTTTACCTGCTAAATCACCGGCAACCGCAGCCAAACATAACTCAACCATGTCAGACTGCATACGCATCATAATAGGTTGTGTTTCTGGGTCACCAAAACGGCAATTATATTCGATTACTTTTGGCGTACCGTCAGTATCGATCATTAATCCTGCATACAAGAAACCTGAGTATGGATGGCCTTCTTTCGCCATACCTTCAACGGTTGGGTAAATCACTTCGTTCATAATGCGAGTATAAATTTCGTCTGTAACCACAGGTGCTGGTGAATAAGCGCCCATGCCACCCGTGTTAGGTCCAGCGTCATTATCAAATGCACGTTTATGATCTTGACTAGTTGCCATTGGCACAACATTTTTACCGTCGACCATAACAATAAAACTGGCTTCTTCACCCGTCAAAAACTCTTCGATAACAACTCGAGAACCGGCTTCACCAAATGCATTTCCAGCTAACATATCTTTAATCGCATCTTCAGCTTCTTGTAAAGTCATTGCAACAATGACACCTTTACCAGCTGCTAAGCCGTCGGCTTTAACGACAATTGGTGCGCCTTTTTCACGAACGTAAGCTATCGCTGGGTCGATTTCAGTGAAATTAGCATAATCCCCTGTTGGGATATCATGACGAGCTAAAAAGTCTTTGGTGAACGCTTTTGAGCCTTCTAACTGAGCAGCGCCTTTTGACGGTCCGAAAATTTTCAAACCAGCGGCTTGAAATTCGTCAACAACACCAATAACTAAAGGTGCTTCAGGACCAACAATCGTCAAATCGATAGATTTGTCTTTTGCAAATTGTAGTAACGCAGGTACGTCTTCTGCACCTATCGCAACATTTTCAAGTTTGTTTTCATTGGCTGTGCCGGCATTGCCAGGGGCAACATAAACAATCTCTACGTTTGGATTTTGAGCCGCTTTCCACGCCAACGCGTGCTCACGACCACCACCACCGATAACTAGAATTTTCATGGCTGTTTGCTACTCTGCTAAGTTCAAGATAATTTTGGGCGGAAGTATAACACGATGAAATTATTTTTCTGCTGGAAATAAAGTGCTAAAAACAACTAATGTATAGCTAAAACCATGACTGAGCTTATTAGGGCGTTTAGATGGCGTAACTTGTCAATGTACCGAAATGTACGGAAAAAAGTGATTTTTATTTATGGCAAGCTTGCGGGGGACGAAGAGAGGAAGCAGCTAGGGTCAATCTAGGCTATCAAAACAATAGTAAAAGGGGAGCGAACTCCCCATTAACAAATTAGTTTTTAACAAACTTTAATGTCATTCGATCGCTTTCGCCAATCATAGTGTATTTTTCTTTATCTTCATCACCAAGTGCCAAACGTGGTGGTAAAGTCCAAACTCCACGTGGGTGCTGCGCTGTATCTTTAGGATTCGCATTTATTTCACTAGCCGCGGCTAATGTAAAGCCGGCTTTCTCAGCTGCTGCAATAACAAACGACTGTTTGACGTACCCTGAACGCTTGTTTTCTTCCTGATCTAAGTTTTCAGGTAAACGGTGATCTACAACACCTAAAACCCCACCTTTTTTCAGCGCTTTGTAAAATGCTTTAAACGCATTTTCAACACCTACATCACCGTCACCCATATAGAAATTATGCACATTTCTAAAGGTTAAAACCATGTCTGCCGTCCCTTCTGGCACAATATCTAAGGCTTTAGTTTGGTGAAACTCAGTGACTTTGATCCCCGCATAAGCCGGATCGTTCATAATTTTTTTATTAAATCCATCAATCGAACGCTGATAATAGCCAGGTGCGCCATCAAACATATGGAATCCAGCGGCGTAAAATTCTCCGTTTTGTTGTACTACCGGGTTAATAATAGATGTATACCAGCCACCACCAGGCCAAATTTCAACAACGGTCATGTCGTCACGTAAACCAAAAAATTCCAGTGTTTGTTGTGGATGACGAAAAGCATCTCTCTCACTTGCTTGTTTTCTTGCATCACTCATAACAGCTTGGGTTATGGCTTCTTTAGACGCCGCTTGGTCACCGGTTATGGAGTCCATAACTGAAGAACACGACACAGATACTAGGCCTGCAAACAGACCAGCGAGTAATATTTTTTTCTTGGCGAAAGTCATTATTGTTTCCCTTAGTTAACTAATGCCTCCAGTGTAGACGTTTTTAGGGAAATATGACTATTGTTTTATCGGCTGTTACCTCCGGTTTAACTCAAATTCCAGAGACCAAATAGGTATTTGTGTCGGTATTTAATTACTGCAAGGCAACGAACCGTTCACACACATAAATATTATTGATAATGAGGACGTGCAAATGGAAAGGGAGAGTATGAATCATCAAAAAACACTACGTCGTAAAGTGCTCATTTATTCCATTTGAGCACTTTCTAAACATTCTTCTACTCAGGTACTATTTGTTCTGCTCTAAAGTCGTTGTTATCCCCTGGTAGTGTTTTCACAAGATAAGGTAAAACTTCAGCCATTGCCGACGGTAACTTCCAAGGTTGATTCACCAAAATCATACCACTGCCGGTCATCCCTCTTTCATGTGAATCTTTAGCAACATTAAATTCATATAACGCGATATTTTTAACACCTGTGCGTTTAAGACCCTGCTCAACTTTATCAATCCGGTATCTCTCAACAACTGGATACCAAATTAGAATAACAGCTCCTTTAAATCGCTTTGTGACGTCTTTGACATATTGCACCACGCGGTCGTAGTCATCTTTGATTTCATAAGGTGGATCGATTATCACAACGCCACGCTTTTGCGCCGGTGGGAACAAGCCCATGCTTAATTCAAAACCATCACCTTTTATCGCTTTTCGGTAACGATTGGGGCGAATAAACTGACGTAATAAATCAAAATCCGTTGGATGAAGTTCATGAAAGAACCCTTTCCCGTCCATTGGCAGCTGATTAAGAGCAAACCAAGGTGAACCTGGGTATAACACTAAATCGTCAAAGCCATCTTCTTTATTAAATTTCGCGACTACGTCTAAATATTCAGCAACGGCCTTAGGCATGTTTGCACGGTCAGCATTCCAAAGTGGGCCAATGCCCGTTTCAAATTCTTTATTTTTTTGAGCAAACTCATCTTCGAGCTTATATGCACCTGCGCCAGCATGGGTATCAACAACAATATAAGGTCGTTCTTTCTCTCCCATATATTGCAGTACAAACTGAAATATTAGATGTTTTAATACATCTGCATGATTTCCCGCATGGAACCCGTGGCGATAACTCAACATGAAATTTGTTTTTCCGAAGTAATGACTGACATCGCCATTCTACGTCACTCCATAAAAAGGAACAATGATAGTGAAACTCTCTGGCAAATTAGGCTAAAATCCAATTTTGTCCAATTAGGAATAAATCAGACTATGGCTTGGGTGCAACTTCGTTTTCCCGTTAAACAACAACACACAGATGAAATCAGTGACTTCTTAATGGACTTAGGCTGCGTATCTGTCACATTTACAGCCTTAGACGATGAAGCTATTTTTGAGCTTTTTCCAGGTGACAAAAAAATATGGCAAATGTCACATTGTGTCGGACTTTTCGACGCCGCCACTGACATGTCACTTATTTCTGCTGCATTAAGCCAACATTCCTCATTTGATGTCCCGCCAATTATCACAACCGAGCAAGTCGAAGACAAAGATTGGGAACGCGAATGGATGGACAATTTCCATGCAATGCAATTTGGCCAACGACTTTGGATTTGTCCTAGCTGGCTAGACATTCCTGATCCAACGGCATGTAATGTCATATTAGACCCTGGTTTAGCCTTCGGCACTGGAACACATGCAACAACAGCATTATGTCTTGAATGGTTAGAAGGTATGGATTTAACCGGTAAAACGGTATTGGACTTTGGATGTGGCAGTGGCATTTTAGCCATCGCAGCCTTGAAACTTGGTGCTAAACGCGCCATTGGCATCGATATCGATCCTAAAGCGATAACCGCAAGCCTAGAAAACGCGGTACGTAATAAAGTAGAAGATCAAATAGAATTATACTTGCCTGAAGATGCACCGATATTTGAAACCGACGTCATTGTCGCCAATATTCTTGCTGGCCCGTTAAAAGATCTGCAGTCCATAATTGTGGGTTACGGACATAAAGGTACAGAATTGGCCTTGTCTGGCATTTTAGCAGAGCAGGCAGATTCTGTTGCAGCAGCATATCAGTCGAGTGTTTCGTTAAATCCGGCCACGCAACAAGACGAATGGGTTCGAATTGACGGCACGATTACCTAAAAACACAATTACGTAAATTAAAATAATTTATTTTTTTACATCATTTTTTTTTGGCCGAACATTCTGTGTCGGCCAATGTTTTCCCGCCGCTAACCTCTAAGCGATATAAAAGTCAATCATTTCAATCGCTTTTTTCACCCCTTTTTCGCTAATTCAGAAATGTTTTTTTCGAGTTTTTACTCAATTTTAAATGTCAATAGTTTAGTCCACAAAAAATACACAATTTGTTTAAAAAACAACCTTTGATTTTTGTTAAAAAAACAGTAAACTTGCCGCCCTTTTTTTGGTCAGTGACAGAATTGTGACTGAACTTAAAAAACGATTGAACTAATTAAATGCTAAACGAGGTTATGCGCTTTCATGCAAATTGGTCCCTACACTCTGGACAACAACTTAATTGTTGCACCAATGGCTGGAGTCACGGATAGACCATTTAGACAGTTATGTCGACGTATGGGAGCTGGCCTTGCGGTTTCGGAAATGTTGTCGTCCAATCCACAGGTTTGGAAAACAAGTAAATCGATGAACCGAATGGATCACTTAGGTGAAACCGGCATTCGAGCGGTGCAAATCGCTGGAGCGGATCCAGACTTAATGGCAGAGGCCGCGGCATATAATGAAAAAAATGGCGCGCAAATCATCGACATTAATATGGGTTGCCCAGCAAAAAAGGTAAATAAAAAGATGGCGGGGTCTGCATTGATGCAATATCCCGACTTGGTTGAACAAATCGTCAAGTCGGTTGTCAAAGCAGTGAATGTACCTGTCACTTTGAAAACGAGGACTGGCTGGAATACCGATAATCGAAATGGTGTTGAAATTGCCAAAATTGCTGAACGAAATGGAATTCAAAGTTTAGCAATACACGGCAGAACGCGGGCTTGTATGTATAAAGGCCATGCTGAATACGACATTATTAGAGAAATAAAGGACTACATATCGATTCCGGTTATTGCTAATGGTGATATCGATTCACCAGAAAAGGCAAAGGAAGTCTTGGAATATACAAACGCAGATGGGCTAATGATTGGCCGAGCTGCACAAGGTCGTCCCTGGATTTTCAGAGAAATTGACCATTATTTACGAACTGGCGAGTATCTCGCTGCCCCTGACAAAGAGGAAGTTCGAGGCATCTTGTTGGAGCATGTGATAAACCTGCATCAACTTTATGGCGAAGTACTGGGACCCCGAATTGCGCGTAAGCACGTTGGGTGGTACTTGCAAGACCAAGACACGGATAAGTCTTTTAGAAAGTTATTTAACGCTATCGAATCTGGCAATGAACAGTTAGATGCATTAAATAAGTATTTCGAATTTGAATAGGAAAGCCCATTCGCTTTTGAATGTCGCTTTGAGTCTTAACCTTATTTTAATGATAGAGAAATAATAAACATGTTTGACCAAAACGTAGCAACACCGTTTATAACGAACGCACACATCCAAACGGCTGACAAGCCTCAGCCTCTACGTAACGAAGTAAAAAAAGCGGTACGTAACTATTTACAAACGTTAAATGGTCAAGATTCTACCGATGTTTATGACTTGGTTTTATCAGAATTAGAAAAGCCATTATTGGAAGAGATCATGACTTACACTCGCGGTAATCAGACTCGTGCAGCCAATATGTTGGGCATTAACCGTGGTACTTTACGTAAGAAGTTAAAGAAATACGGAATGAACTAATCTCCCTTGGGAGAACATTAAAAGCACCCTCGGGTGCTTTTTTACTTACAGGGACGTAAGTATGCCGGGCCTTCAGGGATGAAGATTAGACCGGCGACCTACAGGGACGTAAGTATGCCGGGCCTTCAGGGATGAAGATTAGACCGGCGACTTACAGGGATGTAAGTATGCCGGGCCTTCAGGGATGAAGATTAGACCGGCGACTTACAGGGATGTAAGTATGCCGGGCCTAATTTGGCGCTCTTTAACCAGAGTTAGTGGCAAAGTACTAAGTTAAAAGTAAAAGGACAGTTTTAAAAACAAATTATTACGTAAAAATAGGTATGGTTTGTTACTAGGAAGTCTAGTTTAAAACTGAGCTGGTTTAAGTTTCGCGACAATAATTAAGCCAGCTAACTTTTTACACACCAATTTCTTTACGGTTGTGGTTACGACCATGACTTTAATCAACCAAGCTAAGGTATATTGATTCAATGGATACATTACGACCTGTTCGCCGCGCTCTAGTCAGCGTGTCCGACAAAACTGGTATAGTAGAATTCGCGCGTAAGTTAGCCTCTCACGGCGTTGAAATATTGTCTACGGGCGGCACATTCAAACTACTCACCGAAAATGGCGTAAACGCAATTGAAGTTTCCAATCACACTGGTTTTCCAGAAATGATGGACGGTCGTGTTAAGACGCTTCACCCTAAGATCCACGGTGGCATTCTAGGCCGTCGCGGTACCGATGATGCGGTAATGACTGAACACGACATTGCACCTATAGATATGGTTGTTGTAAACCTATATCCGTTTGCAAACACAGTTGCAAATCCAGATTGCACAATGGAAGATGCGGTAGAAAACATCGACATTGGCGGACCGACAATGGTTCGTTCTGCAGCAAAAAATCACAAAGACGTTACGATTGTTGTAAATGCCAAAGACTACGACCGCATTTCAGCTGAACTTGACGCCAACCAAGGTGCGACATCGTTTGAAACTCGTTTCGACCTAGCAATCGCAGCGTTTGAACATACTTCTCGTTATGACGGTATGATTGCAAACTACTTTGGCAAAATGGTTCCTGATTATTCAGACAATGCCGACGAAGTTGAAGACTCTAAATTCCCTCGCACCTATAACATGCAATTCACTAAGAAATTAGAAATGCGTTATGGCGAAAACAGCCACCAAGATGCAGCCTTTTATGTTGAAAACGACATTGAAGAAGCATCGGTAGCAACAGCAACACAACTCCAAGGTAAAGCGTTGTCTTATAACAACATCGCTGATACCGACGCAGCTCTTGAGTGTGTAAAAGAATTCACGCGCCCAGCTTGTGTCATCGTTAAACACGCAAACCCTTGTGGTGTTGCTGTTAACGATACCATTTTAGAAGCGTATGACCGTGCTCACAAAACTGACCCTACGTCAGCGTTTGGTGGCATCATTGCATTTAACCGCGAGTTAGATGCAGATACTGCTGAAGCGATTATTTCACGCCAATTTGTTGAAGTAATTATCGCGCCTAAAATCTCTGCAGAAGCTGCACAAATTGTTTCTGCGAAACAAAATGTTCGACTTTTAGAAACAGGCGAATGGGGAACTAAAACAACTCAACCTGACATTAAACGTGTTAATGGAGGTTTGTTAGTTCAAGACCGTGACCAAGGTATGGTTGCTCAAGACGAGCTTAAAGTTGTTTCTAAAGTACAACCAACTGAAGCCCAACTTAAAGACTTAATGTTCTGCTGGAAAGTGGCGAAGTTTGTTAAATCTAACGCTATTGTATACGCCAACGAAGAAATGACTGTTGGTGTAGGCGCTGGACAAATGAGCCGTGTTTATTCAGCTAAAATTGCTGGGATCAAAGCCGCTGATGAAAACTTAGTTGTTGAAGGTTCAGTTATGGCCTCTGACGCATTCTTCCCGTTCCGTGACGGTATCGATGCTGCTGCAGCTGCAGGCATTAAAGCAATCATCCAGCCGGGTGGGTCAATGCGCGACGACGAAGTAATCGCTGCCGCTGACGAACATGGAATTGCAATGGTATTTACTGGCATGCGTCACTTCCGCCACTAAATTCTAGGGTGTTTATATTAAAAGCCGAACAACCGTTCGGCTTTTTTTGTTCAATTAGTTTCTGTTTCTAATCCCACCGACTAATTTGTTAATCCCACTTTCCTAATGTAATGTTCCGCTAACTTTTTACTAGCGTATTTGAAACACATTGAGTTTGTAAAAATAAAGGCAAGTTATAAATATCCGCCACTTCTTCAAGACTGTATAAACATATTTGCATCCAATGTCTCGACACTAGGTATTTAGGTTCATAATAGAGCGAATAGCCTTTATCCAATAGTGAATCTGCAAGCTCAATAATGTCGATATCTGAGGGTATCGCAATGGTGAATATACAACTTAGATTGTCATTATTCTCTGCGACGACCGTTATGCCTAAAGCCTTTAATCTAGAAAATAAGTAAGCACTTGCTTCGGCAATTATTTGGTATTTCGATTGCCAGTCGGTTGTTGTCAACGCGTTATTAAAGGCCCTCAATAAATTGGAGCTTAGAGTAAACGGTATCCCACCCCGTTGAGCGTACAAAGATAGATCTAAATACGCAGGTAACATCCTATTATTTAAAAATTCACCATGTTCCCGCGCCACAAACGCCAAACCAGAATACGAACCAATCCCTTTGCCACTAGAGCCTGATACTAAATAGGCACCATCAAAATTAGTTTCTTCACTCCCTAGTAAACTAATGGCGTCAATGCAGCATTTAACATCATAACTTAAACACAGGTTGAGCAATTTTCTGTAGGGGTTTTTAACACCAGTGGACGTTTCTAACCCTACAAACCAAAGCCACCCAAGTGCTTTACCGGAAGTTAATACTTTTTCAATTTCAGGCAGATCAAATTGTTGCCCCCAATCGACTTTAAGCAGTTCAAACTCCAAGCCCCAGCGTCTAGCTTGCTCTGCAAGTCGTTCGCCAAATTCGCCATTAACTAAAATGACGCCTCTTTTTTGCAGTTGTTGTATTTGGCCCGCGACCAAATCGTTTGCTAATGTCCCAGAACCTTGAACAATATAGGCTTCTGGCATAGCAGTTTGCTCGCATATTTTAGCAATTGTATGTTCATACAGATCTAAAAAGCAGGCGCTTCGATGGGAAATAGGTTCTAAAGACAAAGCGTTGCTGACATTTTCCGATATTTCTACAGGCCCAGGGTGCAAGTTCAGCTTTTTGTGTTTTGACGTTTTGATATTGTTAAGCATTGTCGCCAACGATAAGTATTTTTTTAGTGTTAAATACATCGGTTGGTATTGAGCACAAGTTGTTCCTACTGTCGGCCCAAATGATACAAAGCCCATTCGACGATACAGACGAGCCTCTCGTAATGTAGCAGAAATTAATGCAATGTCCTGTCCCTGCCCAGCATAATGAGTCGATAATTTTTCGATCAAAATTCCGCAAACTTTAGTTTTACGGTAACTCGGGTCCACCGCTAATAGTCTAACTTCGACAGGCTGACTATTTAATGGCAATAAACTATCTAACCCTTCAATTTTTATATCGAGTGAAAATGGCCTTTGCGTTCGGCCTGCGATCATCGCAACCAATTGGCTGCCGTTTTTGCAAATAAAATAGGTATTTTCAAGATGAAACTTATCGACTAGTTTGCCCTCTGGGTTTCTCTCATGCTGTGGGATCTCTTCGACAAACGTTAGATAGTTTAGCTTATGAATTGCTTCAAATTCCTCGGCCGTTTCAGCTAATTTATACTCTAACTTCAATGTTCATCCTCCTAATTTTGTTGTACTTTCGACTCATCAGGAAATAAAAAGTTCTCGGTTACCAAGTTTTATCCTGAGAAAAGTTAGCTTACATACTAATACCACTGCTCCTAATTGTAACCTAACCATAATTGATGTTTTCTAACGAGACATAAACAATTGGTAATGCGACCTAAGCCAGATATACTAAAATCTAATCACGCTACCCAATGAGGCTACCATGCAATATAACACTTCTGAACTATGTGATATGTACACAGAGCAGGTTGATGTCGTCGATCCTATCTTTGAACAATACGGTGGACTGACTTCATTTGGTGGTCAAGTTCGCACCATCAAGTGCTTTGAAGACAACGCTCTTATATTAAACGTTGTCTCGACAGACGGCACAGGCAAGGTACTCGTCATCGACGGTGGTGGTTCAACTCGACGTGCATTGATTGATGCAGAAATTGCAGAATTAGCCGCAGAAAATAATTGGGAAGGCATCATTTGTAACGGCAGTATCCGTGAAGTTGACGCCTTAGAAGACATCAATATTGGTGTTGTCGCATTAAATTCAATTCCGGTTGGTGCGGACGATCAGGGCATTGGTGAGGACGATATTGCCATTAATTTTGCCGGTGTCACATTTTTACCAGACGATCATCTTTATGCCGACAGTACTGGTATCATTTTAAGTCCAGAACCACTTGATATTGAATAAGAATGTCGTATCCGATAGCGCTAACTACTGATGCTGATCTAACACGGTTTAAACAAAAGCGACTTGGTGAATCCCACGTCGCTGACGTTATTTCAATACCGAGCGATTTGGATTTGCTTAGTACGCTAAATCAGGCAAAGTTAGATGGTGTTACAACTGTCCTTGTTGGCGTGCCAGAAGACATTGGACCTAGAGCAAACTGTGGCAATGGCGGTGCGGATAAAGGCTGGCCGGCTTTTTTAAATGTACTGTTAAATCAGCAAGCCAATCAGATGTTTGACTGGTCAAAATGTTTGTTATTAGGCCATGTTGTGGTGAATGATTTTTTAGCCAAAAGTCATCTTGATCCTAGTTTAAGCAATCTTCGACAGCTCTGTGCCGATATTGATACTCGCGTAAAAGAGGTGTTAACCCCTATTTTTGATTTAGACTTTAACCTCGTGGTGATTGGTGGTGGCCATAATAATGCCTATCCAATCTTAACGTCGTTAAGTACCAGTGCGAAGTCTCAAGTGAGCTGTGTCAACCTTGACCCGCACGCTGATTTCAGAAACCAAGAAGGCCGACATTCTGGCAATCCTTTTCGATATGCTTTTGCCGATGGCATTTTAGCTGGCTATCATGTATTTGGTTTACACGAGCAAAAAAATAATCAGGATACGTTAACCGAACTAAGTAAAGCTGGTTTTAGTTATACGAGCTATCAATCGTTGTTTATTCGCCAAGATCAATCTATTGAAGATTCAATGCAACAAGCCCTTGTTCAACACCAAACATTAGGTTTACCTTCCGGTGTTGAGCTCGATATCGATGCTATTAAATATGCCGCAGCAAGTGCGTTTAGCGTTTCAGGATTTACATTAGAGCAAGCGGCACGTTATGTGTTCAAAATGAGCAGTAACGATACAAATCGCTACTTACATATTTGTGAGTCCGCGCCAACAGATACGCAACAAAATGAAGCAGGACAAGCAATCATGCAACTGGTATACAGCTACTTAATTGCCAAACACCCAAGTTAATATTGAGGTTTCGTCCTAATCTTTTTCTGACTGTTCAGTGTCGTACCAAATACCGTATTTATCGCCTTGCCAAGTGAGCAATCTAAATAAATGCGCGGTGACCAAAAAGATAATACCACCTGCTAAGATGCTCTCGTAAACAAACCCCATAACACAAAATATGAAAGCAAATATATGGCTAACCACTTCAATTCTCACACCAGTGGCGCGATTTGGGCGCATCTGTAAATAGTTAATAATGAACCAACCTTTAAGTATTGGTGACATTGCTTTCCAATTATCTGACCCTTTATCAATCATAAGTTCCTCCTGATTTAATACATTAATATCTACATCAAGAGCCGCTGTTAAACATTTTAATGATTCCGTACTCGCATTATGACCACTCTCAATACGTTGAATCGTTCGAACACTCAGCCCCGATATCTCTGCTAATTGTTCCTGCGATAAATACCGACTAATACGGAGTTGTTTTAAAATCATTTAGTCATTGCCCCTTGATTGAGGTGAGATAATGTAAAAAATATACCGCTGTCAGTTACGACAAACACCTGACATTTGCCCGACAGTGCGTTTTTCGGCCCTTTTCAGCGTACTGATTTAATATTAGAGTGAAATAAGCAAAAATATAATCGTCAATATTAATGCTATTTGTGAAGTGATGATCCAGTATTTTGCCACTGCTCTAGCCAGGTCTCAAATCCAGAAAGCTCAAACGGTTTACTGTAAAAATACCCCTGTGCTAATCGACATTGGGTATCTCGTAATTGATGGATGGTCGACTCAACTTCAACGCCATGACCAACGGTATTTATATTTAAGTTGCGCGCCAGTCCGATAATCGCATTTAAGTAAGCATTGTTTTTTTCTGTACTGGCATCGGTATTTAAACTTTTACAGTCAATTTTTACATACCAAGGTGAAAACTTATTAAAGCAACTAAGCGCACTTTGATCTTTACCAAACTCATCCAATCCCACACGTACGCCAAGGTGCGATATTAAGCGTGTTATTTTAAGTGCACGTTCCGGATCTTGAGCAAATGCCGATTCTTTAATTTCAACCACGAGTTTGTCGGGTGCAACTTGATATTTCTCAAGCAAATTTGCAATTGTATCCACCAGCTGAGACTGGAATAACTCTTTGTTAGATACATTTACAGCTAAGTATTGTTCACATTCATGGAGTTGCATTTTAGCCAATTTTTTTATCGTTTGTTCAAAGCACCAGACACTGAGTTGATAAATAACCCCAGATTCTTCTGCGAGGGTAATAAACTGATCCGCGGCTAATATTTCGCAATTATCTCGGCGCCATCGAATTAGAACTTCACCTCCTTCAACTTCATTAGTGATCAGATTAATTTGAGGCTGAACAAACAATTCAAATCGGTCATGGTTTAAATCTTCCCGCAACTGACTAATCACTGCGCGGTTATTGTGGAGGCGACTTTCAAACTTGTTTTGAAAATAAACAGAGGTTCCATCTTGTTGTTGATAACTTAATGCAAGATAGGCTTGTTCTATTAGGTCCTGTGCCGACCCTCCGTGCTCTGGGTAACTTGCAACTCCAAATTGAATCCCAACATCAACCGCTGTTGCATTAATTAACAAAGGTTCGTTAATGACATCTTTAAGTTTTGACAATAAGGTTTCCGTGACATCGTTTTTCCCATCATCGCGAACAGCAAAGCTAAAATCTACACCACCTAATGTTGCCAAAAATGCCGTTTGTGAATGCTCTGACAATAACAATATGTCGGGTGATTGCTTGAGTATATTCCGGATCCGGCTAGACATCTGTAACTTCACCATATCGCCATTTTGATGGCCTATAAGCGAATTCAGCAATTCAAAATTAGTTAGTTTAAAAATGACGAGATTAATTGTTAATGAAGAATGGATCTTTAACTGCTTATCAATTTTGTCAGTAAACGCCAACTTATTAGGTAGGCCGGATGCGAGGTCTAATCCAATTGCAATTTCGTTTTTGGAATGTTGTTTTGAATCAGCGTGATGCGCACGGGTTATTTGCCGTAACGACCAAAAATTGTACCCAATAGTCGCCATGGAGCAAATGACAATTGGCAACATAAACAAGAATAAGGAAGACCAGAACAGTTGATTTAAGATTATGATAATTAAACAAATGAGAACTAACGACCATTGTTTAACGTAGTCATGTACTTGTCTAAACATACCAGGCCAATTGCACCCAATACCGATTAATGCAGTAACCAAAGCCGCCATAAGCAAATAGCCATGGTCAAATTTGTGGGCTTGTTGTACTAATATTAAAAAAGTGCCAAGCAAAATTTGGCTAATAATAGTCGGCACGACACGCCAATTGTGCAAGATAACGAAGTTAATTAACAGTATGACAAACAATGTTGCGCAGATGCCAACTTCAACGGTTAATTGTGTTTCAGTCATTCAAACCCCAAACTAATTACTACGGGTTAACGTTATACCAGACAACACTTTGTTTGATGTTTGATAAATGGAACGGCTAAATGAAACAAGTCGATTTAACCGTCTATTGAGCCGATTTGTTTATATTCAGATTTCAATAATTCAGGGACTTGATCCGCAGCAACTGGCCTACTAATCAAATACCCTTGAATTTCATTACAACCCATAACGTGCATTAAATAAGCCTGCGCTTCGGTTTCAATACCCTCAGCAATAACGGCGATTCCGAGGTGTTTTGCCAATTGTACAATGACAGACGTAATATTACGGTCTTGTTCGTCAAACTCGATATCTTTGACAAAAGTTCTGTCTATTTTGATCCTATCGATAGGGAACGTTTTTAAATAACCGAGCGAACTGTGACCTGTACCAAAGTCATCTAATGCGATACTAAGACCTTTACTCCGCAACTGACCGACACTTTTAAGTGCGCGTTCAGGTTCACGCATCATTGCGGTTTCAGTTATTTCCAACTCAATGTAATTATGTAAGTTACCTTCCGACTCAATAATTTTAAGCAAACTATCGCAAAAATCGGCCTGTTGGAAATTTAATGCTGAAATATTAACGGCGACTTTCCCTCGCATTAAACCGCTTTTAAGCCAGACTTTTACTTGTTGGCAAACTGTTTTTAAAACATAAAAATCCAACTGGCGAATTAGGCCATTATCTTCTGCAATGGAAATAAACTGATCTGGAGAGACTAAACCACGATTTGGGTTCTGCCAACGCACTAACGCCTCAAAGCCACAAACTTCATTTTCTTTTAACTTAAATTTTGGCTGGTAATACACCAAAAATTCATTTCGATTTAAACCGGCAATTAGCTCACTTTCTAAACTCAACTTATCGTTAACTAAATCGTCCATTACATCATCATAGATAAGACAGTTATTACGTCCGGTAATTTTAACTCTATTGAGCGCAGTGTCGGCACAACGCATTAATACTTCAGGCTTGTCACCATGGATAGGATACACCGAAGCCCCCATGCTTACTGAAATACTGATCTCTGTTTCATCTAACCAAAATGCTGGTCGCAACTCACGTTGAATATCTTTCGCAATGCGTTTTATGAAAAACGCTGGGACACCAGAAAACATCTGATTAGGAATTAAAATGGCAAACTCGTCACCGCCTAGTCTGGCTAAGGTAATGCCCTTTACCAAACATTTTGCGATTCGTTCCGCAACTAAACCAATAAACTCATCACCCTTTAATGGACCAAAGCTTTCATTTACCTTTTTAAAATTATCTAGGTCTAAAAACATTACCGCAAAATTTGGTGCATGTGCCGTTGTCATATCAATAGTATGTTGTACATGTTCGGTAAATAACGTTCTATTTGGAAGATTGGTTAACGGGTCGCGAGTCGCGAGTAAACGCAACTCTTGTTCACTGTTTTTACGATGCGTTATGTCAGAAAATACACCAACAAATTTCACGTCTGTTTTTGACATCAAACGGTTTTCAGTTTCCACTCGAGTTACGGACAGATCCAATGAAACTTTTTCACCAGATGACTTTTTACTCCAAACTTCACCTACCCAAAACCCAGTCTTAGTGACTTCTTGCCAAATTAAACTTTCGAGTTCGTGGTTGCGGCCGAAATCAGCGTGTAGCTGAAAACTTTTTCCGTCAACGTCTTCTAACTGATATCCTGTTATATCAACAAATGCTTGATTGACCGACTGAATTTCTCGGTCTTTGTTTGCTATCCACACACCATCACGTGTTGAGTCAAGTAAAGATAAAATAAACGCCTCTTGTGTCACAGAGTTAAACGCCACTTTTACTCTACCGATCCGCTCATAAACAATGACCATGAGTAGAACAAGTAAAAATCCAGCTACAAATATGATGACCCATTTGGTTTGGAAAAAACGATAAGGGAGAATGTAATTAAAACTTTTTGCATGCTGCCATGACTGCCCCTCTAAACGCGCTTGAAGCTCTAATTGGTTGGCACCTTGGCGCAAATTCTTTAACGTCAAAGAGTGATTAAACATCGAAACCACAGTCCAGTTTATTTCGTCAGAATACTTAAACCGAACTTGCATTTGCTGTGAAGGGTGTTGTTTTGCGATATTAAAAGCCAATCGAATTTCATCACTGTCGCTCGACAACGCGATCTTGTTACCAACATTAACGAGGTATTGTGCTTCGTAATCATCAATCACCTGCTGCACAACAAAATTAGGCTCTGCGTTCATTTCATTTACGGCCAATGAACTTAATTTAAACCAGCCGCGTTGGCTGTTAAAAACAAGGTCTTGGCGGATATCCGAAGTGGCATCAAAAATACGATTAAATCCACTGTAGTAAATTTTGGATTGTAATGTGGAAGGGTCAAATAACGCGACTTTATTAGGGTAAATCAACCATAGCTTTTGGTTGCTCGCAACCGCCAACGATAGTAAAGGAGTTAATTGATTTAACGCATCTAACCTTACTATTGAACGCGACAGATCTTTTTTGTCGACACGGTGTAACCCCTGACTCGTTGCAAAATACAAGGCATCACCTAAATGAACCGAATTAGAAACTTTCCAAGGCAAGGCACAGTCTGAGTTACATTTAATAGGATCTTGAAGCACTATTTCACGACCATCCCCAGATAACGTCCGGATCTCATCTTTGGCAAAATAAATCAACCGCGTCGTATCAAACGGAAAAACCGCATCGCCTGATTGGCGTGGCTTATCGGTAGTTACGGTCATCGAATTTTTATCTAATGCGATAAACCGGTTTGCAGAGACAAGCCATAAATGATTTTGGGTTTCAAATAGGTGAGTATAAACCTTGTTTTCGTTTGGCGATGGTTGCCAAACCGGCAGCCAACTCTGTCTGCCGTTTACCTGACGCTCGTAAAGTGTCCCGTTTTTAAGGGCATAAATTTTAGATTTGGTAATAAGATTAGAGTTTGCGAAATCACTCCAAACGGGTGCATCTTGAGGTTCGACACTTATGGGCTGCCACCAAGAAACTTGAATATCAAACGGTGTACTAAGCCAAATATTGCCACTTCTATCGATAAATACATTTTGAGAAAAATTGGCTTCTCTGACTTTCAAGGCGGGATTTCGAGTGCTGTACAAAAACTCCCCCTTGCGAACGTGGAGGTCACGACCGCTAGATATAAGTTCACTAATCCCAGTTTGATTCGCGACTTTATCAATTTTTGCCGTATCTAAATTTAATGAATAAAGATCCCCCTGTTGATTAAGCATGACAAGGGAGTTTTTAACAGCGGCAAACGACACAAACTCATTGTCAAAACCAAAAGTTTGCCAACTGTTATCTAAACTAGAATATTGTTCGATAGTATCGTCAAACAACAAAAAAATATGTTCATTAAAAGAAGTAACTTGTTTAGGTTGTTGCAGTTGTTCTATTGGTCGAATTAAATTTGAAATCACACTTTGTTGCGGTTCTGAACCAATCAAGCTCAACTGATAAATACCGGCTGTCGTTTGTAAATAAAGGTTAGTTTTATCAACTAAATTACCTTTACCCTGCAGAATTTTAACAACCTCAATTTGGCTTTTTTCTTTAACACCAGTCGTTGGCCATACTTGCGTTAAGGTTGAGTGTGGATTAGTTAACGAGACACGAAACACCTGCCTAGGCGTTGTAATAAAAGCATCATTGCCAATAAATTCGGCACCGGTAATTTTTTGTTCGAATGAAAAAGAGCGAAAAGATACAAACTGAATATCACGAAAAACACTTAACCCCTGCTCTGTTACTAACCAGGTTTGGCCTTGTGCATCTTGACCAAATGCGACACTGTTTTCCATGATGTGAGGGGAAGGTAAAGTTATTGGAATAAAGTCGGTGTGATTTTGAGCCTTTGCGCCAAAGGCGCAAATAAAAATTAGCACTAGCAATCCTAGCCGAATAGTTGCATTTTTCAATACGATTTTCATTTCCATTTGACTGCTTCAGAAGAAGTTAAATTTAGCATAGTCAAAAAATGTACATCTGCCAAAATAAACTTACAAAAATTAAAGTTAAATTGTTAAAAACATTTAAAAATAATATTTTTAACAACGCATTTAATTACATTGCACCGGCAAAATCCAACTGCCGCCAAGACTCATAAACAAAGACTGAAACCGCATTTGACAAGTTCATACTGCGACTTCCAGATTGCATTGGAATTCTAAGCCAATTTGGGCTTTGAATTTGGGCTAATACATCATCCGGTAACCCTCGAGTTTCAGGGCCAAATACCAAACTGTCACCGGCTTTGTATTTTGCTTCATGGTGAAAAGACTGACCTTTAGTCGTGCAGGCATACAGTTGAGATTCTGGGTATTCAGCAACAAACGCTTCAAAATTAGGGTATCGTTTAACATTCGCAAACTCGTGATAATCCAACCCCGCACGACGGACTTTTTTATCATCCCAATCAAACCCCAATGGCTCAATTAAATGCAACTTATAACCCGTGTTTGCACACAATCGAATAATGTTGCCTGTATTAGGGGGAATTTCCGGCTGGTATAACACAATATTTAGCATGAACTTATTCTTTACCTTTCTAATTCTGAGCAGGCTGTATATTACTAAATTAAGTCCATGCACACGACACATTATTATTTAAATTCTTGCGGCACATATTGCGGCACTTAATGCATACGTATGTTCAATTTCCATTTGCTGTTTAATGTTATGTTTTAGCCCTACGTTTAAGCTTGTTTTAGGGGGTTAGATGCCATCTCGATTTATAAAAACCACAATACTATCAATTATATGGTTAACCTCTGCCGTGGCTTATGGCAGCCCAGTGAAATTACAAAGTTACTCTGGAGATACGTCGCTTCCACACAAAATTCTGGTGGAAACTCTCAAGCGCGCTAACTTAGAATATATCTACCCGTATGCTAGTGATAAAGACGTTTCAAATGCCCGTATTTTGAATGATGTAAAAACAGGCAGCTTAGATGTAATGTGGAGCATGACGTCAAGACAATTGGAGGACGATTATCAAGCTCTGTATTTTCCGCTTTTTCGCGGTATGTTAGGAATGCGACTTGCAATCGTTAAGGCCCAAAATAAACATCTTTTTGCCGGTGTAAAAACATTGAGTGACCTAAAGGCTTTCTCCGCTGGGCAGGGGAAAACCTGGCCCGATACTCGAATTTTGGAACACAACGGGTTAACGGTTGCCAAGACCCTAAAGTACCCTAACTTGTTTTATATGCTGGAAGGGGAACGTTTTGACTATTTCCCACGAGGCATAAATGAGCCTTGGGATGAAATTGTTCGTCATAAAGAACTCGATCTTATTGTCGAGCCTCACATTATGGTCAGATACCGCGCACCACTTTATTTTTTCCTGCGAAAAGACAATGTTGCGTTGCAACAAACAATGATAACAACGTTGAACAATATGGTTGCCGACGGCACGTTCGAACAAATGTTTTTGGCCGATACCCAAGTAAAAGCCGCTTTAAGTAAAGCCAATGTAGCAGGCAGGATCATTATCGATTTAGAAAACCCGCTATTAACCGATAGAACACCAATCAACAGAAAAGAACTATGGTTTGACCCTATTTCTTACACAGGAAATTAATCAGCATGAACTCCATTTCTAAAAAAGTCATTGTCGCAGTCAGCGCCGCGCTGTTTGTCGCTTTTGTCATTGTGTCCATTGTGAGCAATCAATTGCAATCTCATACAGAAAATAACCACTGGCAACAAACTCAAGAAACATTAAAAAATGAACTGAGCGTTATTCTCGCTGAGCCAGTGTATTCATACGATAAACCGCTGATTTCCAGTATTATTCAGGCGTTTGTTAAAGATAACAACATCAGTAAAATTCGCGTTGTTGATCATCGAAACCAAGAACTCGGAAACAGTGGTTTTACGACTGAGTCAACATTAGACAAGGTCACTATTCCTCTAACTTGGAATGACTCGCAACAAATTGGCCACATTGAATTGTCATTATCATCTGAGTTAACCGATAAACGAATTGCAACGTCTACCGCGAACGTCACTGTATCACTGCTAATTTTTGTTGTAGTCACTGGTATTTTTATTATGGTGATCATCAATCGCGTTGTGGTTAAACCGTTATCGAGTGTTAACAAGTTACTCCAAGAGATTGCGCAGGGTGGCGGCGATTTAACCAAACGAATCAACTATAAATCAAACGACGAAATAGGCCTTCTAGTCACTGGATTTAACCAGTTTATCGGTGAGGTTCAACAATTAATAAGCGAAGTGGCGGAAACATCACAGGGCCTCGACGACGTCGCCAAGCAGGTGAAACACGCAAGTGAAAAATCCCACACAGAAGCCAATAACGAATCGGCAAAAACTGAGGCTACGTTAAGTCATTTAGAACAGCTTAATGCCGCGACAGCCGATATTGCTCAAAATGCGACCACCGCAGCAACCAGTACAAATGAAGCACGAGACACTTCAAACCGTAGCCGGGAGCAAATGAACATTAATCTACAGCAGGTTAGTGAATTAGTTTCAGAATTAGACAATACGTCAAATATTGTGACTAAATTGAATCAAAGTAGCGACAATATTTCCGGCGTTCTGGATGTCATCAAAAGTATTGCCGAACAAACAAACCTACTTGCATTAAACGCAGCGATTGAAGCGGCTCGTGCTGGAGAGCAAGGTCGTGGCTTTGCCGTTGTGGCAGATGAAGTAAGAACGCTTGCGCAACGCACTCAGTCATCAACTAAAGAGATTGAGATCATCATTGCCTCTCTGCAGGCCCAAGCTGGAGAGTCGGTGAGTGCAACTAACCGCAGTAAGGAATTGGCTGAATTGGTAATCGAATCGACCGAAATCACCAGTACAGCGATGAACGCTATCGCCGACCAGATGAATCATATCTCTGATATGAATAATATGATCGCCAGTGCGTCTGAGGAACAATCGTCGGTGACCAACGAAGTTAGAAACACAATGGAGCAAATACATAAAGGGGCTGCAGGGCTAGTTCACGAAGCGGAAATGCTGGAAGGGAGCATTCTACAATTATCAGATTTAGAAACCGGCTTGATGCGTCAAATAAAACAATTTAAATTTTAATTCCCCCTAAATATTGGTTCAGCTTAGGCAGTGTGAATAAGCTGAACCAGAATATCTCTCAGACAGTTACCTTAAAATGCGTGAAAGCAGCGCTAGGTAACATGCACGATTTTGTGTCTATTTAAACGCCAACAAGTTTACACTCTCGCCTTTCATCGCAGTAATTATCAGTTGTTTAGAAATTGTATCGATGATTGTTATTTGTCATCATGTCGTTGCCCACTTTTTATTTACAATGAAAGAAAAATAACAATGATAAATACGTTCAAATTATTCGCAGCAACCATATTACTGGTTTGTTCGCTTAGCGGTTTTGCACAAACGTCTGATCCACATTCTTTTGCTAACTTTGACCAAGTTAACGTTAGTCATATTGACCTCAACTTAAACGTCGATTTCAACAAAAAACAACTTACTGGCTCAGCAACGCTAAGCCTAAAATGGCTTGATAAAACAACTAATTCGTTAGTTTTAGATACCCGTGATTTAACGATTAAATCCATCAACTCTGGCGGAAAAACGTTAGCGTATAAACTGCACAAAGCAGATCCTAACCTAGGAAGCGCTTTGGTAATCGACATTGCAAATGGTACGGACAAGGTAACCATCGCTTACTCCACTTCACCAAATGCTTCAGGGTTACAATGGTTGTCTCCTGAACAAACAACTGAAAAGAAACATCCATTTTTATTCAGCCAAGCGCAGGCCATTCACGCCCGCAGCTTTATCCCATTGCAAGACAGCCCAACAGTCCGTGTAACTTACGCGGCAACGATTACAACACCAAAAGAATTAGTGGCAGTAATGAGTGCGAATAACGACGCCAGCGCGCCACGAAACGGTATTTATCATTTCAAAATGCCTCAGGCGATTCCATCATATTTAATTGCAATTGCCGTGGGTGACTTGCAATTCCAAGCAATTGGTAAAGATACTGGCGTTTATGCTGAGCCAAGCGTACTGGCCTCTGCCGTTAATGAGTTTAGCGATACCCAAGCCATGTTAGACATTACCGAAAAAATGTACGGCGCGTATCCTTGGGAACGTTATGACTTATTAATTTTACCTTCGTCATTTCCTTTTGGCGGCATGGAAAACCCTAGATTGTCGTTTATCACGCCAACGGTTATTGCCGGCGACAAATCGCTTGTGTCGCTAATCGCTCACGAACTTGCGCATTCATGGTCAGGTAATACAGTGACCAACTCCAGCTGGCGTGACCTTTGGTTAAATGAAGGATTCACAACTTATTTAACTTATCGGATCATGGAAGTCATTTACGGTACGTCGCGATTTGATATGGAAGCTTTGTTAGGTTACCAAGATTTACAAGCTGATTTAGCCGTACTGAAGAAAGACGATCAACGTTTAACCATCGACTTAACAGGTCGTGATCCTGACGATGTTTTCAGTAATATTCCTTACGAAAAAGGCGCTTTGTTTATTCGAGAAATAGAGCAACAGGTCGGCCGCGCTAATTTTGATGAGTTTTTAATGGCCTATTTTGAGCATTTTAAATTCCAAAGCATCGACACAGAAACATTTTTAGCCTATATCCAAAAACATTTGATAACACCTTACCATTTAGACTTAGACCGAATTAAACAGTGGATTTATACACCGGGATTACCAAAAAATCATCCAATACCAAAATCGGATGCGTTTACTATCGTTGACCAAAACAGAATGTCTTGGTTAAACGGCAATGTGAAAGCAACACAGTTAGACGTTAAAGAATGGACAGTGCACCAATGGTTACATTTTTTAAATAACTTACCTGATCAACTTTCTGCAGCCCAATTGGTTGAATTAGACTCTGCATTTAAATTGACTCAGTCGACCAATAACGAAATTGCCCATAGCTGGTTAGTTTTAGTTGTTAAAAATGATTATCAACCAGCTTTTGAACGCCTAGAAACGTATTTAATAAGCATTGGTCGCAATAAGTTAGTTAAACCTTTGTATCGTGAATTAGCAAAAACAAGCAAAGGTAAAAAGTTTGGGAAACGTGTATTTAACATCGCTAAACCTGGCTATCACCCGCTTACCGTCAAAGCAAATGAAGGTTTCTTTAACTAGTTTGATTTTGGTTAAGACAACCTTTAAATAAAAACATAACATCAACTAATGAACTTCTAAGTCATTAGAGGGTGTTATGTTTATCCATAAATTGAAAAATGTGTTTTAACGCCAAAACTCTTCGTTGATCTGCTTCGATAAAAATCTCGTGCTGACTTCCGGCCACAACAATAGGTAAATTTGAATACAGCGTAGGATTTAGCCGTTGAAGTGCCTCGCAAAACTCATCTTGTGCCTTATTTTCTACTACAGTGTCTTCTCCGGCCTGTAAAACTAACACCGGAATTTTTACCCTATCCAATTGCTCAAAAGCTAAATCCAATGCGTCAATAGATGCCTGTAACCACCCAAAAGTAATGCCACCTAATTGAATGTTTGGATGTTGATCATAAATATCGCGGAAGTAGTTGTATCGCGCTTTACTGGTTGTCAGTTCATTATTTTCAAAGGCTTTTCTCGAATAGTTTTTGCCACCAAAAAAGTAGGCACTGTCACGTCCAGTCCATTGGTTCATTCGATTACCTAATTTGACAATATTGCGCGCCATATTCTCCGGAAAGTTAGCCGATATAAAACCCCACATGGGTGACGAAAATGATGCTGTAGTAAAAACCAAAGGGTAATTTTGAATATATCGTAGACCTATTGCGCCACCCATTGAATGACAGATCAGATGTAAATTTTGCAAGTTATACCCTTGGACCACGCCCTCAACAAATGTATTCAAATCAATTATATAATCGTCAAAGTTCTGTACGTAACCCTTGTGACTATTGCGCAAGATCCGCGACGACAACCCCTGTCCTTGGTGGTCGATAATAAAAACATGGTAGCCTTGGTTGACTATGTCATAGGCCAACTCTTTGTATTTTAAATATCCCTCAACTCGACCAGGACTTATCACAACGCCGCCTTTAGGGTTTTGACAAGGTAAATGTACATAATGGATATCTAAGCCAATAGGGTTCTTAAATAATCCAGGTTGGGCCGTTTGGTTCCAAAATGGGTCGAGTTGGGTAATAACAAATTGACTAAAATTAGACTCTCTAGAATTCAAGCTGTTCATTTAATTTAACGTAAGTTCCATGCTGAAGTCGCAAAATAGCGCAGTGTTTCACCACACTATAACCTTGTATTGGTCTTATTCATTTAAGAATAGTGGATTGACCCTTGAAGTAAATCAAAAATAAACAAAAGTAGGCAAGCAGTTTAAAATTAATTACACTTCGGACGTGATTTGAAAAGGAACAATAGTATGAAAATTTGGGTAGATGCCGACGCTTGTCCTGTCGCAGCAAAAGAAATTCTGTACCGAGCAGCAAATCGAACTCAAATTGAGTTGATATTAGTTGCCAACCAATACCTAAAAGTTCCGCCCTCTCCTTTTATAACCACCATTCAAGTGCCTAGTGGTTTTGACGTTGCTGACAATGAAATTGTATTACGCGCACAACCAGAAGACTTAGTGATCACAGCAGATATTCCATTAGCCTCAGAAGTCATCGACAATAACGCAATTGCCCTGAACCCAAGAGGCGAGTTGTACACTAAGCACAATATAAAACAGCGCCTCAACATTCGTGACTTTATGGATACGATGCGAGCAAGTGGCGCAGATACCGGTGGTCAGCCTAAATACGGCGATAAAGACAAACAACAATTTGCCAACGCCCTTGATAAATATCTAGCTAAACACCGTAAATAAATTATCGTCGCGGTTATTCGTGACAGGCTCGAACGCCAGCGAATAAATCTCGGTAACGGTATCGAAAAGCCGAATGTAACTCAATCAAATCACCAGACACCCATTTTGATGATTGTCGAGTCGGTAAGCTCTTTGAGGCCGGTTTGTCATTGTCACCCGCTTGCATCTGCGCAAAGCGATAAAAGTCCTGCTTAGTGGGGTGGTTAGGCGCCACAATATTATAAATTTTTTCTTCACTAACGGGTTGGTTGATCAAATGTGTTATGGCACTAACCACATCGTCAATCATTACCATGTTAACCAGCTGTGAGGCATTTGATTGATTTATTTCAACTTTGAAACGACCCGGTGCACGGTCTTTCCCCATTAGCCCAGCTAATCTTAGGACGTGTTTAAATTTCGCACTACTGTTTAATACGCTGCACTCAGCATTATATAAGACCTTAGTCTTTAATTGGCTTTGGTCAAACGGACTAAACTCATCATTTTTTTGACTCTTAGTATAAATCCCTATCGAACTGGTAAAAATGATGTGTCTAACCTTATGTTTTTGCGCTTCATTCACGATTGCAGAAATATTGGCTGGATAACTTTCAGCCAATCCAGATTTGAATCCTGGCGGAATACAAATCACCACAACTTCCGCGTCAAATAACGTTAGGTCTCCAGATAACTGACCGTTTTCAATATTTAGTGGCAGATACTCAACATCACTAATGGGTTCTTTTGGCGTATTCGCACGAAAAGATACCTTAACTCGATTTTTCTGCTGATTTAATTTAGTTGCCAATCGGCTGCCTAAATAACCATTAGCAATGATAGAAATTGTTTTATCCGTCAACTTTACCTGCCTTTTTAGATTTATTAACTTTCCCACCTTTGGGAACGACAACATATTGCCCAGTAAACTTAGCAACCGGTGTAACGTCATCAAGCACTTCAACTTGCACCGCTATGCGCGCCATTTTTGCTTTAAGCAGTGGTTTAAAGTCACCGACGATATTGTCAAAATTTGCCACGGCTCGAGGGAGTTCAGTTACCGGTTTGTGGTAATGAATAGTGGCATCAGCCAATACTAAGTCCCCTTCCACATCGTTTTCTTTCATCATTAAATGAACCAATCCCCACCCCGTTAGCGTTGCAAGGGAGTAGATGCTCCCCGCAAACATAGTACCGTGTAAGTTCATGTTTGGGTTTAATGCCGCTCGTGTTTCAAATGTCGTGCCTGTGTATTGGTAAACTCGGATCCCCATAAGTTGGGTTATTGGAATTTGTTGATGCCAAATATTTTGTAAATCGACACACCAATGTGGGTTTCTAATGATCACTTCAGACGTCTCAAGAGATTTACACATTTGTACATGGGGTATTGCCCCAAATATCTCAGGAGCATCACCTGTAACCACGTAGCCGAGGTTTTCATAAAAATTAGTTGCGCTGGTACGCGCGTTTAAAATAACCCGCTCAACGCCTTCCTGCCTTGCTATAGCTTCCAAAGATTCTAACATCATGGTTGCTAAGCCTTTGCGGCGATGTTGTTCTGTTACTGCCATATAGCGAATTTGTGATTCTTCACCATTGACCAAATGCAATCGGGCTACGCCCACAACGTTGCCAGCTTCATCTTTGACCATTCGGTGCCAAGCATGTTGTTCATATTCGTCTTTCTCTGACCCTCTAGGTTGTTGTAAAGGCGCTCGCAATATCTGCCAACGTATCTCATAGTACTGTTCCCACTCCTGTTCTGAATGTGGTGCAACTACTTGATACATATTATTTCTCCCCAAGTATCCAAAACGATATACACTTTCTATTATAGTTATTATTAAAAACCCAAGGTTTATTAAAAACTAACAATGAAGTTAGCGCAAACACTTACGCCAGATAATGAAAATAAAACGATATATATGGTCAAAAGTTCCTTTGGCAATATTGAGATCCGTCAAAGCGGGCGCCAATCTTGGCTGCTCGTTAATGGTATTGTGCAAACCGCCATAGAGAACAGCAGGCCCTATCGTTCTCTATTACCGCACAATTATGTCATGCTGTTACCGTTAAACTACGATGACGAACCCAAATCAATTTTGGAATTAGGAGGTGGCGGCTTATTTATTAATCGCTATTTGTCGCATTCAAGACCGGATATCAAAGTCACCAGCGTTGATTGTTGTGCAGAGGTCATCGACTCGGTTAAAACCTATTTTCCTGCTAGTGCTAACTTAACTATTGTAGAATCCGATGCAATAGATTATCTCGAGCACTTAATCGTAAAAAACAGCACATTTGATTGGGTTATTGTTGATATTTTTATTGGGGACAGCAACACACTCGCGACCGCTCAGCGGTCTATTTTTGCTAAAATAAATCAATGTCTAAACCAATTTGGTTGGTTAGTTATCAATATATTAGATACCTCAGAGCAAACAATCGAACAATTAAACCAGGGTATATTGGCGGAATTTGACGAAACCCCGTATCGTTTTGCGGTTCCCGAAATGCAAAATCAGATTATGATGTTGCGCAAGGGAGGTGACTTTAAGTTCCCAGAATCGGTTGCGCAACACGATCTGAACAAGACCTCACATACCTTCTCACATTAATCAATCGATTCATCCCAATAAGGTGGTACGCCATAATAACCTTCAATGAAATCGATAAAACAGCGCACTTTATTTGGCAGTAATTTTCGGTGGGCGTAGACCACATACAAGCCCATTGGATCGAGTTCAAACTCGGGCAGTACAACGTTAAGCTTGCCACTTCGAACCGCCTCACTGGCGATAAAGGTAGGTTGCAACACCAAACCTGCGCCTGCAATTGCTGCATCAACCAAAACGTCACCATTGTTACTTTGAAAATCTCCAACAGACTTACTGTTCTTGGTTTTTAACCATTGGAAAATATCGTTCTCTTTGCCGTCCATTTCGATATAGCTGTAATGCAAATAGCGGTGATCTTTAAGGTCTTCTGGTTGTTTTGGTACACCGTGCTTTTTTAAATAGTCCGGCGATGCGCACAAAATTATTCTAATCGGCGCGACGCGTTTGGCAATAAGCGACGAGCTCTTAAGACGACCAATGCGCAGCGCAATGTCAAATCCCTCGTCAACGATGTCAACTTTGCGGTCGTTCAGTTGTAAGTCTACAGTCACAGATGGATAATGCAGTTGAAAGTCAGTGACTAACCGCGCCATATGTTTTAGCGCAAATGACACCGGGGCACTAATTCGCAATGTACCTTTGGGACTTTGTTGTAGCCCACCTAATTGCGACTCCATTTCGTCAATACTTGATAAAATCTGCTGTGCATGTTGAAAATAATGGGTCCCTGCCTCTGTGAGGCTCACTTTGCGTGTGGTCCGATTAAGCAAACGAACATCGAGTCGTTCTTCTAGTTTAGAAACATACTTACTCACCAGCTGCGGCGATATTTGCATTGCTGTAGCGGCATTACTAAAACTGCCTTCAATTACAACAGAGACAAATGCTCGCATTGCATCAACTCTATCCATCAAGTCCTCCGCCTTTTAATTCAACCATTATCAACATTATGTTGTTAATCATTCCACATTTCCCATATTACTCTTTTATTCTGTTGATAGTAAAGTGTGTTCATCCCAAGAGACGGGCAAATTAATTGTTATTTCAACTACAAAAATGGTTAGAGGAATTACCGATGAAAACTTCATTATTAAATAAAATATTAACTTCAGATGCGGGTTTTGCCGCACTTATCCTTCGTGCTCCTGTTGGCTTAATTTTGGCTGCACATGGTGCCCAGAAACTATTTGCTTGGTTTGGTGGATATGGGTTAGATGGCACTGGACAATGGATGGCCAGTATTGGGCTAACACCCGGTTACTTAATGGCAATGCTAGCCGGCAGCGCTGAATTTTTTGGCGGAATTGCATTACTATTAGGATTGTTAACCCGCCCTGCCGCAGTGGTTTCAGCATTCACGATGTTGGTTGCTATTGTCACCGTACACCTTGGAAACGGTTTGTTTATGGCGAACAATGGCTATGAATATGGGTTAGTTTTATTTGTCGTATCAATTGCATTAGCCATTCAAGGTGGTGGTCGTTTCAGTTTAGATAACCTTATAGTGAACAAACTGACTCCTAAGCTAAACTAATCGCTAGCTCTTCCCCTGAGAATGACAACGCAGGTATTGATACCGCTTTAAAAAACTTAAAGCGGTATCTATCATTCCCGTAAAGACTGATTTGCGAGTCGCACTTCATTCTGAAAATTTGGCTAAGTTAAACTATTTGGAACCAATATGAGCAATGTCAATATCGCATTTATTTCCCACGGCGGCGGGCCAATGCCTTTGCTTAATGACCCTTCACACGCGGAATTAGTCACTTATCTAACGTCATTGGCCAGTACATTTAAAAAGCCCAAAGCCATATTACTGATCAGCGCCCACTGGGAAGGATCAGTCGCGACAATTACCGCGAGTAGTCACCCTGAAATGATCTATGACTATTCGGGCTTTCCCGCTGCCGCGTATCAATTGCAATACCCAAGTCCAGGCGAGCCCAAACTCGCAACTAAAGTTCAACAAGCTTTACTTAATGCTGGCATAGCAGCACAACTAGATTATAAACGAGGTTATGATCACGGCGCATTCGTGCCTTTAACTTTGATGTACCCAGCGGCAGATATTCCGGTTATTCAATTGTCGTTGCTCAATAATCTTGATCCACTGCAACACCTTGCTATTGGCAAGGCATTACAGTCCCTTCAATACGATGAATTACTGGTGATTGGTTCCGGGTTTTCATTTCATAATATGCGAGAGTTTTTTGCACCTGATACCGAAGAACGAAGAGCTAAAAATCTCGCTTTTGAACAATGGTTGCATACCACGTTATCTGATCAAAACAGCTCTGAGTCAGAACGTTGGGATAAAATGGCAAGCTGGACCAACGCACCGTATGCTCGGTATTGTCATCCAAGAGAAGAACACCTTTTGCCATTGCATATTTGTTATGGATTGGCGGGTAGAAAAAGTGATGAACAACAAAGTGTTACCGTACTTAATAAACAATCAAGCGCATTTGTTTGGCGCAGTAAGTCTGATAACAATTAATAAGTTAAGGCACATTGCTTTCAAAAATAGTGCTTTTAAAAATAGTGCTTTTTAAAATCGTATTCTTTAGCAATAATGCCCTTAACAACAATGCCCTTAACAACAGTGCCCTTAACAATCGGGCATTATAAAAAACAATCCAATAGCTAATCATACTGAACCTCGTTTTCTTTTCCTTTACGCCCGTTTATTGCGGCTATTGTCCCGTCTAGCTGCATCAAAACTCGCGGCTGTTGAGGTAGGACGTTGTTTTATTGGCTTCAGCCCAAATAAAAATCTAAATAGATTAAATGGCTTGATCATAAAGAAACAAATTGCACTCGTTAAGGTAAATGACGACATTAGTAACAGGCCAATCTTTAACGGAATCGATAACGGCCACGAAATGATAAAATATGCGATAACCACAATCACAGTTTGATGAAAAATATAAAAAGGATAAATAAGCTCGTTGCATTGGCGAAGCCACTTTGGCGACTGAGTTAAATGGACCTGCGCATACCCCAAAAGCGTTAACATCGCTGACCAAGCAACGAAACAACACACTGTCCACCATATCGCCCATCTAACATCCAATGACAAATATTCGCTCAAATCTGGCGAATAATAATAGGCATAAAAAACAAATGTACTCACAAGCAATAACGCTAAGTGCTCTTTCCGCTTCTCGCCTAGCGACAGCCAAATATGTCTATCTTGAATAAATACCATGCCTGCAATAAAGAAAAACAAATAAAATGTCGACGCAGATAAGTTCTCAATTTTGTTATCGTCGCTTGGAAAAGCTAAAGAGAAAGTCACCTTGATAATTATAAGTAACGCGACTAATACAAATAGCCCTCCTCTTATGTCGGTCAGCGTTCTCAGTTTATTTATAACAAACTTGCCGCTAGATGATGCTAAAAACTGGTTAATTGGGATCGCAAATAAGGCAAATACAATCAAAAACTCAATAAACCACAAATGATTTGTATCAAATTTTAGAGCAAGCATGGGTAACTCTTGCCAAAAAGATCCCATTTCTGAAATATTTTCAATGTAGCTTTGCGGTGGCACAACAAGCAAAACGCCAACCAATAACGGTACAAACAACCTAACCAACTTATCTAATATGAACTGCTTGGCGGAGACGTTCGACAATAGTAAAACCGCACCAACGCCTGATATAAAAAACAAGGTCGGTAATCTAATTTGCTCAAAATACACCATGATGTCATCAAGAAGCTTGCTTGAATCTTTATTCATCACATGCCAACCATCGCCATTAAAAGGCATACAAACATGGTGAAGAAAAACGGCGAAGATTAATATGACTCTTAACCAGTCTAATTCAGACAATCGTGATGTATTTTTCATTTCCACAAGCAACTCCTTTTTATTAACAATGGAATATTTGGTTGGTCATGCAAAGTTGCCCAAATAAAGCTTTAAAAACTTCTCTATTTCAGCAATTTGAGCAAAAAACCTAAACTAATAAACTCAAAAATATCGTGTAAGCCGAACCTTCGAAAACCATTTTGTTGTGTTAAAACTGGGATAACAAATTAGGCTCACTCAGCGTTAGTCGCGAAATCAATGAAAAAGGTTACTAATCAGTTGTAATAATTATACGAATAGGAATTGAAAGGGAGGAAATAGAAAGCGTGCCTATTATATGTTTGACACCTTTAAGCCGAAAGCTGTTTTGTTCTGAAACTAAAAAGCCATCCAAATTGGATGGCTTTTAATTTACTTCTTACAAGTGCTAATAGTTACATTAAGCTTTCTTGTAACGTCTTGCCATTAAACCTGCAAAACCTAACATAAATATAGACAACATTCCTGGTTCAGGAACATCAACATATCGTAAGTTGTCAAAACGAGCCGTATAACCGCCTTGTGCAGACAACGTATTGTAACCATTCAATATTACGCTACCTATGTACGATACATCACTCACTAAGTCAGTATAAACAGTCGTTCCGTTTATCCCATACTCGGTACCATTCGACGTAATTTCTATACTGAAGGTATTAAATGCATCTAGGACTAATGAAGCTGTATCAAAAGCCCAACCGATATTTGAATCATATACATCAGTGACTATAGTGCCAGCATCTGTTTGTGCTTCCAAAATAGGGTAGGCTGTAATGTTATCACTGTTGTCGCGCCCAACCCCCCATAAACCGCCATATCGACCATCGTTTGCAGCCATACTAGAATCAATATATAAATCAATTGACAAAAACTTAGAATGACCGATGTCTAATTGCATCCCTTGGGTATTATAAAAATTATTGCCGTTTAGCTGCCCAGCAACAGTCATATGTAGTTCATTGTTTACAATTTCAAAGCCATCTGGCGCTGATCTATCTACAGTCCAGTCGGCAAGGCTGTCACCATTGTTAAAGTCCACTTCAATTATCGACGCCTCTGCGTTAGACACTAGAGCGACACTAAATAATAAACCTGCAATCGATTTCTTCATGAAAATCTCCTTTTTTGAAAGCATGTATTAATTACAAATGACTAAATTGCATTTTTCATTCCAAGTAAAAATTTAGTATTAAATTCAATTGGATGCGTAAAATTTCGGAATAAAACTGTACCAGTTGTAAAATTTCTAGACATAGACAAATAGCAAGCAAACAAAACATTATTACAATACTCTCATTCTTAAGCACGATTTCAGATCGACTTAATAATTCTCTAAGGCCTGCCAAACAACAATTACAGCAGTAAAACAATGTTATGGAAACGTCCCAAAATAGCGCATATCGGCTGTCAGTTTTTTTTACATTTATGATGTAATGGCAGAACCTCGTCTGACATGTAAACTAAAAACAAATCAACAGAACGTTATTAGTTGCCCTGAAAGACCTTTTGGTTTCATTATGTATAATTACTTGAAACTGCACTGAGCAAGTTATATACAAGTCACTAAAGAAAGAACATAGTTGTACCGGTTCTTAATGAGGCGTTATGCAGTATGACATTGGAGGATATCTTGGAGTTAGATAAAGCTTTATCAAAACTATTTCTACCAGATAATGATAGTTGGTTAAAACATGCCAACCCTTGGTCAGTTTGGACTAGATTCGCTACTTTGCCGTTTATAGTTTTAAGTATTTGGTCTCGAGTTTGGATTGGGTGGTATTGCCTTATTCCTATCTCGATTCTTATCTTTTGGGTTTGGATAAATCCAACATTGTTTTCTAAGCCAAAGCATTTTAATAGTTGGGGCGCTAAAGCTGTATTAGGTGAACGCGTGTTCATGAATAGGAAAGAAGTTCCAATACCAAAAGGTCACTTAAAAGTAATAGTAATATTAAATGTACTTCAATCCTGTAGTGGAATTATGCTGATTTACGGTTTGTGGAGTTTAGATTTAGCCATTACTCTTCACGGCATCGCTTATGTATACCTAACTAAAATGTGGTTTTTGGATCGTATGGTTTGGCTTTATGAATCTTCAAATTCGACATAACAATGTTAATAAAAGGACAGCGTTATCGTGGCAAGGAAGGTTAAGGATATTTAGGAAAACAAGGAATGTGTTCTGCTCAAGTCAAAGCAATATTTCAACATTCCTTAGTTTGTAAACAGTCCTGTTAGCGTTTTGTTGTAGTCAAGGATATTTAGCCTCCGTTTTATAACATCTGACCGGTGATTTTCTCGCACTTCCAACCCATAATTTCAAACCCCAACATCATACAAACCACTTTTATTAAGTTACCGTGAAATATCTTTTGGCTCCATTGTGTCTACTTACTTGAAACTTGCATCTGCAAGTCATATACAAGTTAAACAAATCAGTAATAGTGCCTAATACACTTTAGTCGGCACTTTTAACTCGCGAACGTTAAGGAACCACCATGTCGGACAAAACTTATGAACCACCTAAAGTATGGAAATGGCAACCAGGCAATGGTGGTAAGTTTGCCAGCATTAACCGTCCTATCGCCGGTGCCACGCACGAAAAGCCACTTCCGGTTGGTAAACACCCACTCCAGTTACATTCATTAGGGACGCCAAACGGTATTAAAGTCACTATTTTACTAGAAGAACTTCTCGCGGCTGGTGAATCTGGCGCGGAATACGATGCGTTTTTGGTTGATATTTTTGAGGGCCAACAGTTTTCTTCTGGGTTTGTAGAAATCAATCCAAATTCAAAAATTCCGGCCATGATTGACCAAAGTACGGACAACCCAACTCCTATTTTTGAGTCGGGCTCCATTATGTTATATCTTGCTGAAAAATTTAATAAATTTATCCCTGCCGACCATGCAAAACGCACTCAGTGTTTGTCTTGGTTGTTTTGGCAAATGGGCAGCGCGCCATTTGTAGGCGGCGGCTTTGGTCACTTTTATGCTTATGCGCCTGAAAAATACGAATACCCAATAGAACGTTATACGATGGAAGTTAAACGCCAACTTGACGTTTTAGATCGTCATTTAGCAAATAATCAATTTATGTGTGGTGATGAATATACTATTGCTGATATTGCAATTTGGGCCTGGTATGGAACCTTAGTTTTAAACCGAGCCTACGACGCAGCCGAGTATCTAGACACCAAAAGTTATACCCATTTAGTGCGTTGGACTGAACAAATTGCCGCTCGTGACGCGGTTAAACGCGGCTGTAAAGTGAATAAAGTGTGGGGAGAAGATGAAGACCAATTGCATGAACGACACGATGCCAGTGACTTTGACACTAAAACCCAAGATAAATTGAAGTTAGCACAGGAATAACCACTAACTTAGATTAACACTGCAACTCACTTTTGTGAGTTGCAGTGTTAACATTGTCCAAAGCCCGTTAAGAACAATCACGTTTAGTAACGCCTCGGCTTTCAGGTAAGTCCGCTATTGACGTAAAACCCAACAAAACCGCAGCATCAATATCATCAACTTGGAATACATGTACTTTTCCATTTTGACCACCACATACTGCTGGGAACATAACTCCCGTTAACGAACCGCACGTCGCTGAGGTCACGGCGATATTAGCGTCGGTCAATATTTGCGCTGAGTGCTTAATATTACGACTGAAGTTTTGGCACTGCTTACTGCCATCGACGATGTAAACATCACCACTTCTGCCTATCTTGTCACTCTTATTGCCGTTACTTTGACAGGCAACCAACAACAACCCTAAACCAACTAATGTGATTGATTTCACTTTTATTCCCTAACCTTATTTACTAAGACTATGCGTTTACCTAAAAGCGAGCCGGACGCTAATTGTCGATAATGTCTTTGGCTTTTTCTTCCATATCTTCAAGCATGTCCGTCGCTTTATCTTTGAATTCATTCAACATTTGGTTTTCTTCTATAATTGTGCCGTTGATATTGAGTCCAACAAAAATACCTTCTGCACCTACGGCAAATAACAACAATACAATAATCAAACCGCGCGCGACGACTTTCATTACCAAGCTAAATATTAACCAAGCAATCACTACACCCGCCACAATGTGATAAATCATTATGTCGTCTTTTGGCATAGCCATAACTTGTTCTAATTGGCCTGTTTCTTCCAAAACCGTGTACAAATAGCCAAATAACCCCACCGTGACTACACCGGCTAAATAGGTAAATATTTTTAAAATAAACATAGGTTTCCTTAATTATGTTTTAGACTTTTTTAGCGTTTTTTATAGCGTTTTAACACCATTTATTATTTGATCGCACCTGTACCATTGGGTCCAATATTTAAAAACTAGGTTTCCAACTGAAACGTTACGGGACCGTCGTTAACCAAGCTCACCTGCATGTCGGCACCAAAAATTCCAGTTTCAACATTCACATCGAGTTCTTTACATTGACGAACAAAATACTCATACATTGTATTGCCATGTTCTGGTGTTGCTCCCCGGGAAAATCCAGGTCGTGTGCCTTTTTTAGTATCCGCTACTAATGTAAATTGAGAGACAACTAACAACTCGCCACTGACTTGTTTTAAGTTTAAATTCATCCGGCCATTGTCGTCAGAAAAAATTCTATAAGTGGCGATCCGTTCTGCTAACCGCTTTGCTTTCGCTTCGGTGTCGTCTTTTTCGACACCGAGTAACACTAATAAGCCACCAGCAATATTACCGACTGTTTGCCCGCCAACTTCAACTTTTGCCGACGATACACGTTGTATCAAACCTATCATTTTTTATTAATAAACTCCGCAATTTGAATACCTGCGCGCACTAGTCCGTCGGTAATACCGACTTCAAAACAACTGTGCCCTGCACATGGAACAATTTCTAAAACGCCACTGGACCAATATTGATCTAACGTAAAGGCGTTTTCTGCTTTGCAAACGATATCGTATCTGCCGTGAATTATATACCCCGGGATCTGTTGTATTCGTTTGATCTCACTGATAATTTCAGATTCATACAAGAAACAGTCATTCAAAAAGTAATGACAATTTAACATTGCCATCGCGATAATGTCTTTATTGCTCATGTCTGAATTAGGATTACTTTGCGGGGTTTTAAGTTGAACAATATTACTTTCCCACTGCAAAAACTGTTTTGCCGCGGTTAATTGTTCTAAGTCATTTTCACCTGAGAGTTTTTGATAATAGCTTTCGAGTAATTCAATAGTAGAATCAAACTGGTGACCTTTAATAAACCGCTGATAGTACTCAGGAAAAATTTCACTGGCCCCACCTTTACCAAACAACCATTCAATGTCTTGTCGTCTTGCGAGAAAAACACCTCTGAGCAATAAGCCCAATACCATCTCTGGAAACTCAATTGCATAGTACAAGGCGACTGTTGTGCCCCACGAACCACCAGCCACAACCCAACGCTTGATGTTCAGTTCTTGCCTTATTATTTCCATATCATGGGCGAGATCTTTAGTGGTATTTTGCCAAATTGCATTTATGTCATTAGCGCAATGAGGTGTAGATTGCCCACAACCACGTTGGTCAAACAGGATAATTCGATACAATTGAGGATCATAAAATCGTCGGTGTGCTGCCGATGAGCCGCCGCCAGGACCTCCATGACAATAAACGACTGGGATCCCATCGGGGTTACCTGATTCTTCGACGTATAAAACATGCCCATCGTTTACGGCGATTTGCCACGTTTTATTTGCTTTAATTTCGGGAAATAACGAACGCATAATGTGCCAATACAAATAAGATTGATAACGTCATATTAGGCTTGTTAAGCATTTTAATAAAGCTTCTATAACAAATTTAAGCGTCAAGGAGCTGCTGCTAAGTAGTTGAATTTAGTGCCGTCTGACATTAATGAAATTCGTCAAGTTGGTCTAACATTTGGGTAACGATCATTATGGTGTAGGTTGCCTTTGCTAAAAACTCGACATCGGCGTTTTCAAAGGTGTCACTGCTTTGATGGTAGTGTTTGTGGGTATCCACACCAAAATAGATATAAGGGATCTTACGTTTTGCAAACGCATAATGATCACTGGCTTTGCGCCAATCGACGGCGTCATTGCTGCTACTTTTACTGCGAAATTTTTGCCTGCCGTGCCCAAACTTGAGTCTAAAATTTTGAAGCGATACGCGGGCTTTTGTCTGTTCTAAAATGGGTGCTAAATAATCCGATTTTTTAGCGCCACTGATATAAAGCGTATTTCGTCGACCACCTTGGCTCAACATATCCAAGTTAATATTGAGCTTAATCTTTTCCAAAGCTACCGGTGGTGAATCAACAAATGCAAAAGCGCCATATAATCCACTTTCTTCCAAATCCGTTGCGACAAATATATATGAATAATGCAAATCAGTTTGAGCAAGGCCAGCGGCTAACGACAATAAAGCAGATACGCCTGAGGCGTTGTCATCTGCGCCTAAGTGCATTTTACCGCGGCTCAAACCTAAATGGTCGTAATGTGCGGTAACAACAATGTATTGGTCGGCATTTGAACCGCCCCGGAGCCAGCCTACGAGGTTATTGCCCGCCTTATCAGCTAACCACTGCTTCTTAATAAAAGGCTGCTCAAAGCTATCATTAAACGGCATTAATCCAATATCTTTGAATCGTTTTTGAATGTAACGTTGAGCTAGGGCATGACCTGTTGTACCCGGTTTTCGACCAGCCATCGAGGGGTGAGACAAATGTTTGAAGTCATTTAATAAAGCCGTTTTACTGGCTTGCGGCAAAAACGGAATTGGAGGCTCTGGTGAGACGTTTGAGGATGCTGAACCTTCTATGGCAATTACTGACGTGGCCCCTATAGACAAGAGCAATATGACGCCAATAAGATTTACAACATTAATAACCCATCTCCTAAGAAACAATGCGGGTAAATTAACCATAGTTTAGGAAGAATGGTTAAGCCAAATTAGCGACAATTAATTTGGCGTTCAGTCAGTAGGATCCAACTAGGTATTACCACTTGTTTAATCTGGCCAACACTTTGTCTTTTTCTAGCCATAAATCATTTAGCCAGGTCTGAAAACGGACTTTAAATGACTCATCATTAAAGTAGTCACCAACAATATCGTCATTAACTTCCAATACTTCAACTCGGACTTGCACACGTTTCAACTTGCCAAATAAAATCGAGGTTGTGGCATTTTGGTTATCTGGATAATTTAACGTGACATTTAATACACCTGAGAACAAATGCCCCATGGCCGCCAGCGTAAATGCAATACCACCAGCACGCGGTGGCAACAAATACTTAAACGGGCTTTTTGTTTCCTTTTGTTTTTGCGGGCTCACGCGAGTCCCTTCCACAAAGTTGATTATCGTCGTTGGAATATCTTTAAATTTTTCACACGACTTTTTTGTGCTTTCAATGTCTTGGCCTTTTTTCTCGGGATGCTTTTCTAAATAACTGCGGCTATAACGTTTCATAAACGGCATATCCATCGCCCACGCGGCCATGCCAATAAATGGTGTGCGTTTTAATTCGTTTTTTAAAAAAAATTTAGGAGAAGGCAACGTATTTAACGCGATTTGAGTTAAGACCATAATGTCGACCCAACTAACATGGTTGCATATCAACAAGTACCAACTTTTTTTGTCAAAGTCATCAAGGTCATCAATTTCCCAAACCACTGGATTTGTTAAATTAATCGCAAATAGGTTACCTATTGCCCAGCTTCTCCAAATCGCATTTATGAAAAAGTTGAGAATGGTTGCAACAATTTTAAATGGCAAAATAAGTTTAATAATACCTAAGATAAAAATTGATGTCGCGACAAGAGCAGTGATGCTAAAAAACAGCGGCAAAGTGATAAAAATAAGCAACCACGGCGGTAGAAATGACAACATAAATATTCCTAAGTTTGAGATTCAGATTGCAATTTTAACTGCAACAAGGTTTCCTGTTTTTGAGTCCAAATACCGTTAATCCAGCTGTGAAGACGCTTTTTATATTCTTTGTCCGTACTGTAATCCCCAATGATGTCCTGGGTAATTTCGTGTACATCGATGTGCATTGAAACATTTCGAATTCGACCAGATAAAAAATGCCAAAACGTAGGAATTTGTTGCGGGTAATAAATGGTGACATCAATAACTTTATGCAATTGCTCGCCCATTACCGTAAAAACAAAACCGATCCCACCGGATTTTGGCTTTAATAACCCTGTATATTTACTATTTTGGTTTTCATGTTTTTTATCGGTATAACGCGTGCCTTCAATGAAATTCATGACGGATACAGGTTTGTATTTAAACTTTTCACAGGCTTCACGAGTGGTCGCTAAATCTTTGCCTTTCAAATGAGGATTTTTGGCCAAAAAGCTTTTTGTGTATCGCTTCATAAAAGGGAAATCCAACGCCCACCACGTCAAACCTAATATCGGCACGTAACGCAATTGTTCCTTTAGGAAAAATTTTAAAAATGGGATCTTTCCGTTAAAAACTCTTTGTAATACAACAATATCAACCCACGACTGGTGATTAGATATAACCAAGTACCAATCTTTTTTCGATAAATTGAGATCACCCGTTACCGTGATTTTCATCGGGCTCAAAATCTTCTGGATGACCGTATTCACACTCACCCAACTGGCCGCACAAAAATCCAATAAAATTGTAATAAATTTACGCGAACTGGCGAACGGAATAAGCTTAAATACAGACAATGCAAAAATTGGTAACGACCAAAAAATCGTGTTTATGCAATACAAGCAAAACGACATTACCCCAACAATACTTCCCACTATGTTTTCGATCCAAATTCTCATTTAGTCTTATACTCTCTTAATCTTCAAAATAAGTGTAACCCGCTAACCCCGACTGCAACTCGTCAATAAACTGTGATTTTTGACTCGCCGACAACTCGGTTTTACGAATATTACGGCGGTAGTTTATCATTAACTTGTCAACATCAAACTGCACATGTTGCAAAACATCAGAAACACTTTCGCCTTTTAACGACTGAGTAAAACGATACCCTCTAGGGTCTTCGTCAGACAATTCAACGTGCACTGAGTCTGTGTCACCAAACAAGTTATGTAAGTCGCCTAAAATTTCTTGGTATGCGCCAACCATAAACATGCCGATAAGGTAATCGTTATGTTCGGTATACGGCGGCAATGGCAGGCTCGATTCAATTCCTGCGCCGTCCGCATATTGCCTAATCTGTCCGTCTGAATCACAGGTAATATCCTGAATAATGGCACGGTTTTCCAATGGCTTGTCTAAGTATTGGATTGGCATGACCGGAAACAATTGTTCTATTCCCCACACGTCAGGCATTGATTGAAATAACGAGAAATTAACAAACACTTTGTCAGCTAATTTTTCATTAATTTCGTCCAACACTTCTCTATGAGTACGTGCTCTTGGGTCCAATATTTTTTGAACCTGAGACAATATTTTAAAATACAGTTGCTCTATTACCGCCCAATCTTTTAACCCAATAAGGCCAACCACATATTGTTGGTGTGCGTCGGCAAAAAGCTGGATAGCGTCATGATACGACTCGATTGCATGTCGCGCATCAGTTAATTGATAGCTGCGCCACAACTCTAGCAAAATTGCTGGCGCATCGTCACTTGGTTGGGCAATCGACTCTGGAACCGGTGCTTTTTCAATATCGATAACATCCGTTATTAACACCGCATGATGTGCGGTCATTGCACGTCCTGATTCGGTAATAATGTCAGGATGCGGTAAGTCAAATCGGTCACAAATTTCAGCTATTGGTGCAACAACGTTTTTTGCGTATTCATCGACGGTATAGTTCATTGAACAGGCACTTCTGGACCCCGAACCTTCATAGTCGACGCCAAGTCCGCCACCCACATCGATAATAGTAATAGGCGCATTTAACTTTCGTAATTCAGCATAATGACGGGCACATTCGGTAATCGCATTGTGGATATCGCGGATGTTAGCAATTTGCGACCCTATATGAAAATGCACAAGTTGCAGGCTAGCCAAGTACCCCGCCCCTTCTAATAAGTCGATGACTTGCAATACCTGATTGGCCGATAAACCAAATTTGCCTTTTTCACCGCCGGTATTTTGCCATTTCCCTTTGCCAATCGAATTTAGTCGAATTCGAACTCCGATGACTGGCATAACACCAATGTCTTGCGCTGCGGCAACTAGTGCTGCAACTTCAGATACTTTTTCAACAACAACATGAACCTTATGCCCCATCGACTGACCAATACAGGCCAAGCGCATAAACTCGCTGTCTTTATAGCCGTTACAAACAATTGTAATTGGATGTTCAGAAACACCCAAAATAGCCATCAACTCAGGTTTACTTCCGGCTTCTAGTCCCACTTTTTCTGATGGGTGGCTAATAATTTTCTCAACAACAGAAAACTGTTGATTCACTTTAATTGGATAAACTGCTGTATAGCGACCTTTATACTCACGCTCTTGTTTGGCTTTCTTAAACGCGTCAACAAGTCGTGTCACTCGATGGGACAATATATCAGTGAACCTAACTAATATTGGGTACGTTAATCCTTCGTCTTTTAACTCCTGACAAAGATGTGCAAAGTTAATTGGTGCTTGCCCAGTTACACTTGGATCAACACAAACTTCACCTTCCGGGTTTATCGAAAAGTAACCTTCGCTCCAACGTTCAATATTATAAACTTGTTGAGCATTTAACACTGCGGATGAATTAACCACAAATAAGACGCCATAAAATGAATTTAAGGCGGTATTTTAACTTAATTATCACCAGAAAGAGAACAATAAGAAAAAAGTTATCACATCTTTGAGTGTAATTATTTGTTAAACATGAAAGGTAAAAATTGCAGTCGGGCTAATTATCAACGAAAATACGCTAAACCGATTATTTTTATGGAGATTGGCATGGCCAATACAACTGAGTCTTCTAACCCAAACTTGTCTAATGATGAGTGGTGCACTGAAATAAACAACGGCGCAGCATTTGGCCTTAAAATCAAAAAAAAGCTCGCGACAAAACAATCCGATTTCCAACTTGTCGAAATTTATGAAACCGAAGAGTTTGGCAATCTAATGATGTTAGATGGCTGCACTATGGTATCGACCCGTGAAAACTTTTTGTACCACGAGATGATGAGTCACCCGGCGCTGTTCACCCATAAAAATCCTAAAAACGTGGTCATCATTGGTGGCGGCGATTGCGGTACATTAAAGGAAGTATTACGTCACCCGAATGTTGAAACAGTTCATCAAATCGATATCGATAAAGTCGTGACCGAAATGTCCGAGCTTTATTTCCCAGAATTGTGTGAATCCAACGATGACCCTAGAGCCATTATCAAGTTTGACGACGGCATTAAGTTTATGGCCGAAGCTAAAGACAACTCTATTGATATTATCATCGTTGACTCAACAGACCCAGTTGGCCCAGGTGAAGGTTTGTTTAACCATGCATTTTATCGCAATTGTTTGCGAGCTTTGCGTAGTGATGGGATCTTTGTTCAACAAAGCGAATCGCCACTGTTGCATTTACCCCTGTTAAAAGAAATGCGTGACGCAATGTTGGATGTTGGTTTTAGTGATTTACAACACGTTAACTTCCCGCAAATGATTTATCCATCAGGTTGGTGGAGCAGTACTTTAGCTAAAAAATCTGGGGCTTTTGAAGAATTCAGAAAAGAAGATGCTGATAAAGCCGCTTTGCAATGGCAGTTAAATTACTATAATAGTGACATTCATGTTGGTGCGACAGCATTACCAAACTTTTTAAAACGTGCATTTGTATAATCAAATTCAAAGAGCCAATAATAAGTTGGCTCTTTTTCTTATTAGGTCTGTCGCACACACACAAATCTAACTAAAAATCCTGTTCAACCCAAATCGATTCAGTGTAATGTTCAAAGTGTAAAACGTATTGATGTTGACCTAAACGAAAGCGAATTTGGTGCAGGTCAAGGCCATAATTCTTTTCAATTAATTTGGCTTTTTCAACCGCTAAAATTCAGCCGTAAACTCATCAAAGTCTTGCCAGTCTGGAAATGGAACAACTGATAGCTGCCAAACGTCACCTACTTTTTGTCTTGAATAACGATATTTTGTCATCTTTATTTCGGCAGCGAAGGCCGACTCCAAATAAACACTAAAACACAACCGACTGCCGCGCATATGCCAACAACGACGGATGTTGGTACGGGTATAAAATAGAAGCTCGTACTGAGCATCACGACAATACTAAAGGTGGCCAACCATTTTACACGTAATCGGATAACACCGTTTGTTTGCCAGTCTTGTATCAGTGGTCCAAAAACGTTGTGGTGCAACAACCACAAATGAAACCGTTCGGAGCTTTTCGAGAATGCAAATGCAGCAACGAGAATAAACGGCGTTGTTGGTAACAATGGTAAAATAATACCAAGCGTTCCTAAAATAATACAAAGCCAGCCTAATGCAAAATAGGCCAATTTAGAGAGCGTCATGACTAAAGTGAATTCATCCTTTATGATTAGGTAAAACTTTATCATAGATATTGAATATGGATCTGCAACAACTTACCCAACAGCTCGATAATTTGGATAAACAGCCACCATTTGACCAATGGCATCCAACCCATTGTGGCGAAATCGACATAGTTATTAAATCCGATGGCACTTGGTGGCATATGGGATCGCAGATTAAACGAGAAAAGCTTGTTAAATTATTTGCCAATGTTCTTGTTGAAGAAAATGGTCAGCATTTTTTAAAGACGCCTGCTGAAAAGATGTTAATCACCGTTGAAGAAACTCCATTTGTGATCACGCAATGGCAACATATTAGCTGTGAGCCAAATGAGGCCATTGAAGTTACGTCAAATCTTGGTCACAAAGTCATAATTAGCAATAAACACCCAATCTCTGTCGTAACGTCAAAAGGTGAGCAAAAAGTAGTTGTGACATTACACCGTCGCCTTAAAGCTGTCGTCCATCGAAATGTTTACTACCAATGGATTGAAATTGCTGCCGAAAAAGTGCTCAATGGAAAAAAACATCTAACCTTAACCAGTGGCGATTATGAATTTTCTATCGGACACTATGAATAACAACACAAGGTCAATTATGAAACTAACTCAACTCGGTCTAGCGTCGACATTTGTCGCAGGTCTTTTGTTGCCTCTTCAGGCTGCAACCTACATTCATGCTGGCAAACTCATCGACGGCAAGTCAGACAAAGTATCAAAAGAACAAACTATTGTTGTAGATGATAATAAAATTGTCAGTATCGACGATGGGTATTTAACTCCAGGTGTTGGTGACAAACTGATTGATGCCCGTGATAAAACGGTCATGCCGGGCTTGATGGATATGCACACTCACCTAAGTTTGGAATTTAACAAAACCTCCTATGCTGAGCGTTTTACCAAGAATGCCGCAGACTATGCTTACAAATCAGTTGGTTTTGCCAATACAACTTTAATGGCCGGCTTTACAACCGTTCGTGATTTAGGCGACAGTTACAACGTTACAGTCTCTTTAAAAAATGCGATAAACAGTGGGCTCATTGTTGGGCCAAGGATATACACGGCTGCAAAGTCTATTGCCACAACCGGCGGTCATGCTGACCCAACTAATGGCTTTAACGCAATTATCAAGGGCGATCCAGGGCCAAAAGAAGGTGTCATTAATGGGCCTGAAGATGCCTATAAAGCCGTTCGTCAACGTTATAAAGATGGTGCTGACCTAATCAAGATCACCGCTACAGGCGGTGTTTTAAGTGTCGCTAAAAGTGGTCAAAACCCACAATTTACGCAAGCAGAAGCCGATGCCATTGTTAAAGCAGCAAAAGACTATGATATGACAGTTGCTGTTCATGCCCATGGTGCAGAAGGTATGGAACGCGCTATTGAAGCGGGTGTTGACTCAATCGAACACGGCACTTACATGAGCAAAAAAATCATGAAGCTGATGAAGAAAAAAGGCACTTACTACGTTCCTACCATTACAGCAGGTAAATACGTAGCAGAAAAAGCCGCAATACCCGGTTTTTATCCAGCTGTAGTGCAACCAAAAGCCGCTGCAATTGGTCCAAAGATCCAAGCGACGTTTAAACGTGCCTATGATTACGGAGTCAAAATCGCATTTGGGACCGACTCTGGCGTTTTCCCGCACGGTGAAAACTGGAAAGAATTCATTTATATGACCGAAATGGGTATGCCTGCGATGGAAGCAATTCAATCAGCCACAATAGAAGCAGCCAAGTTACTAAAGATTGATAACGAACTCGGTTCATTAGAAAAAGGGAAAATTGCCGATATTATCGCCGTTGATGGTGACCCAATAAACGACATTAGCGTGATGGAAAAAGTTACTTTTGTCATGAAAGCAGGACAAATATTTAAACAATAACCTGTACAAATGGGCCACAATCTTTGTGGCCCATTATTGCAAATTTCAAACATGACACTTCATTTTCACTTTTTATGTATCGCTGTAACCCACGTTTCATATGGCATATAACCATAAACACCAAAGTGTACAGGTTTTGAACGATTTATTTTATAAATAAATGTTTGAAAAAACCTCACCAATATCCCACCCTTGTTGCGGGACTTAAAACAATCAAATTGACACGCAACCTTCTTTAATGGAATGGTTTTTTTGTCTAAATTTTCTAAGGAATAGAAAATGGGATTGTTTCGGAAACAAGTCTTAAACCAACACAGTCAGGAGCAATTTGGAGAAATTGTCCTTGCACAACCAGTAGCTTTTTCTTCACTATTTATCCTTTTTGTTTGTCTGTTTATCACCTCCATCGCATTTATCACCAATGCGTCGTATACCCAAACTCAAACCGTCGTTGGTCAATTAACAACGACCGAAGGTGACATTACCTTTACCGCACCACAAAATATGGTGGTGGATACGTTATTTGTTAAACCAGGATTGGTTGTTGAGAAAGGCACGCCGCTTGTTAAATTAACATCACAAGCAACGACGGTAGATGGCAGTGATTTAATTGAGTTTAATATCAGCCAACTGCAAACTCAAATCCATCAATATCATGTTCAAAAACAGCAGCTTGATAAAACGCTTGAAACGCAAATAGAGGCTCTAAAGTTAGATCAAACGTCGTTAAACCAACAACAAGCTTCGCTGCAATCTCAACTTACGTTTTTAAGTCAGCGAACAGCCATCGCCCAGCAACAATTTCTAAAGTTTACCGAACTTGCCCAACAAGGCTTAGTGAGTGAATTGCAGGCAAGCCAATATCGAGTCAGCCTGCTTGAACTTAAACAACAGTCGGATAACTTTACCCAGCAAATCAAAACACTCACGTTTGAACTGGACAAGATCAGATTCAAATTAGAAACGATAAAAACCCAACAACAAAGTGAACATGCTCAGTTTGATCAGCTTATCAGCGACAAAAAGATCCAGATTGCACAGATGAGAAACGCAACAGAAAAGCTATTTGTAGCGCAAAAGGACGGTATCGTCTCCACTATAAATATTAAACAAGGTCAGCGCGTATCCTCTGGGCAGTTCATGTTTACCATTGCCCCGCTCGAACCTAAGTTATACGCAGAGTTATTAATCCCCTCGCGTTCGATTGGCTTTATTCAACAAGGCACACCGGCAAATTTGAAGCTTCAGGCTTATCCTTTTGAAAAATTTGGCGCATTACATGCCACGCTGAGTAGCATTCCAACTTCAATAATTTCGTCGTCAGAAGTAAATTGGCAAAGTCAAAATCAAGGGCCTATTTATCAAGTTAATGCCGAACTGTCGCGGCAAACCATAGATGCCTATGGACAAGAGCGCCCGCTGCAAAATGGCATGTTGTTAACCGCTGAGTTACAAGTTGAGTCAAGAAGCTTAGCTGAATGGTTATTCGAACCTATTATCGCAGCATTAGGAGAATAGTCATGAACGTCATTTTACAATCAGAAGCTTCTGAATGTGGGCTATCTTCTATCGCGATGATAGCCAACCACTTTGGCTACAAGACAGACATGAACCACATGCGCCAAAAATTTCCGCAAACACTTAAGGGCACAACTTTAAAACAACTAATCGACATAGCCGCTGCGATAAACCTGTCGGCCAGAGCCTTAAAACTGGAAGTTTCAGACTTAACAAAACTGTCTTTGCCCTGCGTTATTCATTGGGACATGAATCATTTTGTGGTCCTCAAACAAGTAAATGCAAAGACCATAAAAATAATTGACCCAGCGCGTGGCGAAGTGAGTTTGAGCCTCGAAGAATTTAACAAACACTTTACTGGCATTGCTCTGGAGCTCTCGCCTAACAAACAATTTAATAAACAAGATCAACGTGGTCCTCGATTAACCTTAGGGGAAATTATCGCCGCATGCCATGGGCTCAAATCCCCTTTAAGTCAGTTGCTCATATTGTCTGTTATGCTGCAATTTATTACGTTGGCGTTTCCTTATTACCTGCAACTGGTGGTCGATCAGGTATTGCCCAGTTTTGATGGTCAATTTCTTGTGGTTCTCGCATTAGGATTTGGCGGATTAACCCTATTTAATTCTGCTGTGGCCTCACTGCGCGGCGCTACGGTGATCTATTTAAATAATTCGATGAGTAAGCAGCTGGCATTTGGCTTGTTTAATCGAGTTATTAATCTGCCTCTTGGTTTCTTTGAGAAACGATTTATTGGAGATTTGGTTTCTCGTTTTTCATCATTGCATAATGTCCGGCAGATAATTACAAATCATCTAGTTGAAGGTGTAGTCGACGGTCTTATGGCCATTGGCACCTTGATCATGATCTATTTGTACAATACAACGCTAGCAACCATCGTTGTTGCAACTATGCTGGTGTATTTGATCCTGCGGTTGTGTTCTTTTTCATCTCTTAAAAAATCCTTAGAACAAAATATCCACGACCGAGCAGTTGAGTCGTCGAGCTTTATGGAAAATATGCGGGCGATTCAGACTATCAAATTATTTGGTTTGGAATCACAACGTCAATCCATCTGGCAGAACTTATATATCAGTTCGTTGAACAGTGAAATTCGGGTATCCAAATTACAGCTATTTTATCAAATTATTAATGGACTGCTGTTTGGTATTGAAAATGTCATTGTCATCTTTATCGGTGCTCAACTCGTTATCAACAGTGACGCTAACACCACCTTTAGCCTAGGCATGTTAACTGCTTTTATTGCCTACAAATCTCAGCTAACACAACGGTTCGCAGCGCTCGTTGACAAATTTATAGAATTTAAAACGTTATCAATTCATTTAAACCGTTTATCCGACTTTGTTTCAGAGCCCACGGAGTCAACAGCACACCAACGACAGTTACCCGCCTTAAGTGGTGAATTACAAATACGGGATCTAAATTACCGATATTCACCAACGGAAAAATGGCTATTTTCCAATCTCAACCTTAGCGTTAAGCCAGGTGAATCAGTGGCGATTATTGGCGCTTCTGGCTGCGGAAAAACCACATTATTAAAAGTTATTTTGGGATTATTACCGCCAGATTCTGGAGAGATCCTATGGGACGGCATTAACCAACAAAACTGTAATCCACATTCACTCCGCAGTCAGGTCGGCAGTGTGATGCAAAATGATCAATTATTATCGGGCTCGATAGCCGCAAATATTTCACAATTTTCTGAACGATACGATATCGAGCATGTCATGTATTGCGCCAAAATTGCTGCAATTCATGACGAAATTATAGAGATGCCGATGGGATATCACTCTCTTATTGGTGAAATGGGTGTTGCCCTTTCTGGCGGTCAAGTACAACGCATTATATTAGCCAGAGCCTTGTTTCAGTCGCCTCAAATTTTGCTATTAGATGAAGCATCGGCCCATTTGGACATTCATTCAGAATGCCAGATTAATCTGAGTTTAAATGATTTAAAGGTTACCAAAATTGTCGTTGCGCATCGGCCAGAAACCATCGCCCATTGCGACCGCGTATTAGAACTTTCGGGCGGTCGTTTAACCGACGTTACCTCGAACTTTTTAAACTTAAAAAAACAACTGGTCAAAATTGACTAATCACTTCCATACTAAAAGGAGAACAATATGGAAACTTTCACAATAACAGCGTTATCAAAACGCGAAGCACAAGTCTTTCAACAACTACTTACAGGTAAAAGCCAGCAAGATATTGCAGACGCATTATATATCTGTGTTCGAACCGTAAAATTTCATTGTGGCAACATCTACGAAAAACTGGCCGTTAAGAACAAATCTGAATTAGTGAAAATATTCAAACCCAACAAGGTGAATACTGCACTTAAAACTATACCTTGGTCCAGATGATCTTCGCTGAAGATACGACTAACATTTAATGGAAATACTGAATAAGGAACACACAATTCAGTTAGAACACTTGGCCAAGGATGGCCTCCATTAACTTTATAAGGAAAATACAATGCAGACACTTAAAACAGCTCAATTCACGTTGGTATTCGGTGGCGGCAAATTTAAATAAGGAGATTTTATGGGACTTTTAAATAAGCTGATAGACCTTCAATTAGGGTCGGTTAAACGCATTAAATTGGAGCTACTAATTCATAGTATTGTTGCAATAATGTATTTTTGTATCTGTTTTTATTCGCCGCCAATAGTCGCAGGGATAGTTGGGTGTACTCTTTATGTCTGGCAACGAATTTTGACCTACCACCTAAAACAACGGATTAGTTAATTAAAAGGTTTCAAAATGGATTTTGAACATGAGTTAAACCAAAGTGTTAAACGCCGAGCCATTTCACAATTGGCAGGGGAATCGGTCTCATTCCACCATTGGTATAGAAACAAACCTCAGCCCAATAAAGTCTCTTTATTTATTGGGGTATGTATAGGCTTTTGCATCGGCTTAATATTAAGTATTTCCGTTCAATAACCGACAACGTTTGGACTACACAATGCCGTTCCCTCTGTTAGTTTAAGCTAGGGGAAAGGGGAAATTTACGATACGATTAAATCAATAAATGGTAAGTCATAAAAGGTCGCCTTTGGTGAAAATAATATTAGTTTCAGACATATTTGGTCGTACCCCCGCGGTAGAAAGCCTAGTAGCTGATCTCCTTGATACTTTAGATCATGCAGAAGACATCGATATTGTCGACCCTTACCAAGGCCAATTCGTACCGTTTGAAAACGAACTTTCCGCTTACCGTTATTTTACTGACAATGTCGGCCTTTTAACTTACTCAAACCTCCTAGAAACCCGATTAGCAGCTCAAATGCCAGTAAGTCACGCAATAGGAGAATTCAGTTCTAACGCTCTATTGCAACAGCCACCAGAGCAAAAAAAACCATTAATCTTATTGATAGGTTTTAGTGTTGGGGCTTCCGCTATTTGGAATATCGCTGACCGCTTTATCGATGCTCAAAACCAAATTACCGCCATCGGATATTACGGTTCCCAGATCAGAAACAATCTTAATGTTGCCCCTATATTTCCAATTCAATTGATATTCCCACAGCAAGAGCAGCACTTCTCTGTGGCGGAGCTAACCGAAAAGCTTTCAGGTAAAATGAATATCGATGTATCTAAAGTGCCTTATGCTCATGGATTTATGAATAAACTCTCAGACAATTATGATAAGGCGGGTTACCTTGAGCAGGTTAATAAAATAAGGCATCAAATTTCAACTCGCGAAATCAACATTTATTAGTCTTTAATAAAAGGGATTTGTCACTTTACCCATTTCTCGCGAAGACTAAACATTATTTCTCACAAAGCTAAACATTGTTTAAGCACAAAATAAAAAACCGCGAATTGAATTAACAATTCGCGGTTTTTTGACAAAAGCAAGGCCCTAAAGGGACATTACAATCCGAGTTTCTTTTCAAGATAATGGATGTTTGTTCCACCATTTTGGAAATGTTCGTCTGCCATAATTTCTTTCTGTAAAGGAACGTTTGTTTTAATTCCTTCAACTAACAACTCGTTTAATGCATGTTGCATACGCTTGATAGCGATACCACGGTTTTCACCGTAAGTGATCAGTTTACCAATCATAGAGTCATAGTTTGGCGGCACTTTATAATTTGTATAAATGTGCGAATCCCAACGAACCCCTAAACCACCAGGAGAATGGAAACGTTTGATTTCACCGGCACATGGAATAAATGTAACTGGATCTTCAGCGTTAATTCGACATTCGATAGCATGGCCACGAATTTGAATATCGTCTTGTGTAATTGATAAAGGCTGACCAGCAGCTACGCGCAATTGCTCTTTAATCAAATCAACACCAGTGACCATCTCAGTAACAGGATGTTCAACTTGGATACGGGTATTCATTTCGATGAAATAGAACTCGCCATTTTCATACAAAAATTCAAATGTACCTGCACCGCGGTAACCAATTTCAACACAGGCACGAACACAACGGTCGCCAATGTATTTACGCAAGTCAGGTGTAATACCTGGTGCTGGTGCCTCTTCTACTACTTTTTGGTGGCGACGTTGCATCGAACAATCACGCTCACCCAAATGTACTGCATTGCCTTGGCCGTCAGCTAATACTTGCACTTCAATGTGACGAGGGTTTTCAAGGAATTTTTCCATGTAAACGACGTCATTATTAAAGGCTGCACCCGCTTCGGCTTTAGTCATGGCAATTGAGTCAATCAATTCAGCTTCACTACGTACCACACGCATACCACGACCACCGCCGCCGCCTGCTGCTTTAACAATTAACGGGTAACCAATACGTCGCGCAATGGCTTTGTTGGTGTCCGCATCAGGGCCTAACTCGCCGTCTGAGCCTGGTACACAAGGTACGCCTGCTTTTTTCATAGCTTCAATTGCAGATACTTTGTCACCCATTAGGCGGATAGTATCTCCAGTTGGACCAATGAAAATCAAACCACTTTGCTCAACTTGGTCAGCAAAATCAGCATTTTCTGCTAAAAATCCATAACCTGGGTGAATAGCTACAGCGTCAGTAACTTCTGCAGCCGCAATAATTCTAGGAATGTTAAGGTAACTTTCTTGCGCTGACGCTTTACCAATACAAATGGTTTCATCTGCTAACAAGACATGTTTTAGGGTTCTATCAGCGGTTGAATGCACAGCAACTGTTTTGATACCCAACTCTTTACAAGCTCGCAAAATACGCAGGGCAATTTCGCCACGGTTTGCGATAACTACTTTATCTATCATAAGTGACCCCTATTATTCGATGATGAATAATGGTTGATCAAATTCAACTGGATCTTCATTTTCAACAAGAATGGCTTTAACTACACCAGCTTTGTCAGATTCAATTTGGTTCATCATTTTCATTGCTTCGATGATACATAAAACGTCACCAACGTTAACCGTCTGGCCAACTTCAACAAAAGCAGGTGTAGCTGGTGAAGATGCACGATAAAAAGTACCAACCATTGGCGACTGAACTTGATGACCACTAGGAGCAGAAGCTTCAGGTGCTGCGGCTACTGGTGCTGCTGCAGGAGCAGCAGGAGCGGCTGGTGCCATTTGTTGCATTTGCTGCATTGGTGCCGCTTGCATAACTTGAATTGGCGTTCCAGAAATACGGATTGATTCATCACCCTGAGTGATTTCAATTTCACCAACACCAGATTCTTTAACCATGTCGATGAGTGTTCTAATTTTACGAATATCCATTTTAATACCTATATTTAATTCTTATTAATTTTTCAAAATAGTATGTAGAGCTTTGTCGATGGCATAACGATAACCATCAACACCCAAACCACAAATCACACCGACCGCAACATCCGACAGGTAAGATTTATGACGAAATTCTTCTCTGGCGTGAACATTTGAAATATGCACCTCTATAAAAGGTATGTTCACACCTAACAACGCATCACGTATTGCAACACTTGTATGGGTAAAAGCAGCAGGATTTATCACAATAAAATCAACTTCCCCCATCGCGCTATGAATAGCGGCAATAAGCTCAGCTTCACTGTTCGATTGCACGTGTTGTAACTCAACATTGCGTGATTGCGCTTGTTCAGCTAAAGTTTCAACAATTTGGGCCAACGTATTGGCGCCATAAATTTCTGGCTCACGCTTACCCAACAAATTAAGATTTGGGCCATTCAACAGTAAAATACGATTATTTGTAGACATCATGTCGCCTTCTTCACCTAAAATACATTCAAAATCTAACATTCACTTATAATTAGTAATTTAACTAAAAAAACACCAGATTTGAATAGGCAGAGCGCCATTATAGTGATTTCAATACAATTAGCAGTAAAATACTGGTCTAATGACCGAAGTTGAATTAATTGGTGGTGCAGATTTGCACCAATACTCAATATTTAAGCGCCGAGTACGCTACTTTATTCTATATCTTCAAAATGAGTAACGCGATTACGGCCATTTTCTTTCGAGTAATATAATGCTTTATCTGCGTATTCGACCAAGTGTAACAAGTTTAGTTCATTATTTATTCCACAACATCCAATGCTAATGGTTAAACTATCGACAGATTTAAATTGGTGGTTTTCAATCATATTACAAAAACGATTTAGAATGCGTTTAGTTTGTTGCCTCGACACATCACGCAAAATAACGGCAAACTCTTCACCACCGTATCGAAACAAACCATCGCGGGAGCGAAAACTCAACCGCATCAATTCAGCTAACTCAACCAATACTTCATCACCAACAACATGCCCATATTCATCATTGATTGCTTTGAAAAAGTCGATATCTATGATTGCCAAGTGCGACTCAAGTACTTCAACAACACCGTCTGAGCTGCGTCGTTTTTCCATATCAGGACGTTGTAATTCAAGTGCCAAATCAATATCAAAACTCTTGCGATTAAGTAATTGGGTTAACCCATCAACTTTAGAGTCAGTGATCAAAATCAGTACATTACAATAGATAGCCATAATACAAATGATCTGTTCATCGACTTCTTCAGACACGTCAATACCGGTAACAATGCAGGCATAAAAGCGGTGATTTAATATCGCAGGGTAGAATATTTTGTTCTCATCAATTAAGGCAAGTTCGTCGACGCGTTCAAGTTCGTCTAAATCAAATTGTCTAATCTGATCAATTTCTTGTGGGTTTTCTAGCGCGCCCGACGAGCTGGAAAACAAGTAAAAGCGATCTCGCTCCGTACCGTCTGAACTCAAATATACCTTATATTCATAAGGTGCCACCACCTCTTCGAGTATGTGCACTAAGGTTTTATTTAGTGCAACCACCGAGCGCTGACACGACATCAACAAAGTATAATCAAACTTTAATGACTCCGCGTCTCTATCTTTATTTCTTTTAATTGTACTTCTAATTTCTTCAGTCACTAGTTAAACGTCGCCCTTAAATGTGCGTTAAATTGTTCGGCATTCATAAACCCAGTTACCCGTCGCCTTTCTAGCTCGTTCCCTGCATTATCAAAGAATAGTATGGTTGGTAATCCTAAAATTTGAAACTTTTCCATAATCTCAATATCAAGTTCGCTGTTTTCAGTCATATCAACCTGCAACATCCGTAATTTTTTCATTTCGTTTTGAACTTGTTTATCACTAAAGGTAAAGGCTTCAAATTCCTTGCAAGCTGCGCACCAATCAGCATATAAATCCAACATAACCCCTTGACCGTTAGACTTTGCGATTAAAATTTCTTTTTCAATGTCGGCAATGGACAAGACTTTGACAAAAGTGACCTCTGAATGCTCAGCTATCGCACCACCATTATTAGGGAGTAACTTTAAATGAGGCCAAGCCACAAGCGCCAATCCAAAGAATAGGAAGACATAAGACACCAACCAAAAAACACTTTTAACCGAGGCTTTAACACTGTTAAGGTATTCGTGATGAAAATAAGCGGCCATCGCCAACACCCAAACACCGGCTGTTATCAGTACCCAATGAAACTCAACAAAGCGATCTAATAGGATAACGGGGATCGCTAACAATATAAAACCAAATAAATTTTTAACAAAATTCATCCAGTTGCCGGCTTTTGGCAATAACTTCCCACCAGACAAACCAATGACCAGTAGCGGCAGCCCCATTCCCAAACTTAACACGTATAGTGTCACAAAGCCGATCACCAGATCGCCAGTTTGTGCAACATACAATAATGCGCCAGTTAAAGGCGCTGTGGTGCATGGTGAGGCAATAAGACCACTCAATAACCCCATCATAAATACGCCAACGACATTCCCCGACTTTTGATTGTTGCTCACTTGCGTAAGCTTACTGGTCCAAGAGCTCGGCAATTGTAGGTTATACCAACCAAACATTGCCCCTGCTAAACCGATAAAAATAAGACTGACCGAAATTAAAATAGCGGGGTGTTGCAGCGCAGCCTGAAATTGAGCACCAGCACTTGCCACAATGAGACCCAATAATGAATACGTTAAAGCCATACCTTGTACGTAGATAAAAGCGAGGTATAGCCCTTTTCTCGCTGTTAAGTTTTCCTGACCAGCGATTATGCCTGACAAAATGGGGAACATTGGGAATACGCAGGGAGTAAACGCTAAACCGACACCTAGTCCAAAAAAGATCAGCAGTACCCATGCAAAATTTTCAGAATTCAATCTATCGGCCAATATATTCTGAGTTGAATCCCCTGAAGTGTCATTGTTCAAATACGTCGTTTTGTTTTGCTCAGTCAAAGCAGAAAACGTGGCTGCGGTTGAAGATCCATCAGATGTTGAAGTTGCGGAAGAAAATTTATCGACGGGGACAGTTTTGGAGATTGGCTGGTAACACAGACCTGCTTTCGCACAGCCTTGATAACGAACTTTTAATTCCGCATTTTCACTTACATTGGCAACTGTAACTTTAATTTCCGATTCAAAAAAATATACATCAACTACCCCAAAAAACTCGTCTTCAATTTGAGTCGCGTCAGGTTTTTCGGTAGCTTCGATTGTCAAATCGTCGGCAGCAAACTGAAACTTGTCAGCATATAAATAATAACCATCTGCGATTTCCCAACTTAATGTCACTTCATCGTCGTTTTGGGAAAAGTTAAAAACAAATGCTTCTTCTACCGGCAAAAATTGTGTCTGTTGACCAAACAGAGCTGAGAATGGATCGCTCTTATCTTCGGCATTCACATTTAATGTTGTGCTGATAAGTATTAAACTCAGCACCAAAAAAGAACGGACAATTCCAATCAAACTATTGATAATATTCAACTTTACATCTCACTTGTATTTTGTTCTAACCACTCTAGGTAGGACTTACTGCCAGTATCGAAGTTCAAAACGATATATTCGGGCACATCATAGGGATGATGCTCTACCAATATAGACTCGATTTTTGCAACATTTCTTTCAACTGTCTTAATAATTAATTGAGTTTCTTGTGATTGTTCCATTTTGCCTTGCCATTTATAAATGGACACAATTGATGGAATTATATTAACGCACGCGGCTAAATTAGATTCGACAAGTATCTCAGCAAGTTGATGAGCTGTCGGAAGATCTGGGCAGGTAGTTAAGGCAAGTTTAAACATGCAAGGATCCTAAAAACACATTCAGTTACACACAACTGCGTTACAATACTTGATATAACAGGTAATGTCCCATATTAACGTAATACTATTCGGTAAAATTGGTCATAAAACTTTAGGACGCGTAATGCCTTTATTTGTTATTTTTATTGTAATTCCACTCATTGAACTAATGTTATTGCTCGAAGTTGGATCGATGATAGGCAGCGGATGGACTTTTTTCATCATAATTTTGACTGCAATTATCGGAACCCGATTGGTTAAGCAGCAGGGTTTATCTACGTGGCAGAATATCCAGCAACAATTAGCCCAAGGTCAACTTCCTGCCAAAGCCATATTTGATGGCGTATGTATTCTTGTTTCTGGTGTATTACTAATCACCCCAGGCTTTATGACGGATATATTTGGACTATTATTGCTAACCCCATTATTTCGTACTTTAGTTTATTTAAAGGTTGGTTCTCGCGTTCAAGTCGTGGGTGGCGCAACCGGCGGTCAGCCATTCGGGCCGTCGTTTGGGCAAACGCCAGACTTTGCACAAAACGACAATAACAAAACTGTAGATGATGAAAACAGCTCTAAGCGCCCTACAACAATTGACGGTGAATACATTAGAAAAGATTAATTTAAGTATTCAACTATTTGAATTTCAAAAGCTATTAAACGAGCTTGTTTAATGGCTTTTATTACGGTTTCCACCAATTTAATAAACCGAATTACTTTATACTATTATCTGAAAGCTTAGTTTGCCCATTCTTCAAGTTTCTTCGTTTTAAACGCCACTTTTTTGGAATCGATAGATAAAATCAAATTTATCCTAAAATGGGATATACACTTTGCTCTTTTACATTTAGCGGATGAGCAAAATATGGGATCCTAAACGTCAGCAATTGAGACAATATTTAAAGCAACTCAGAGATGAGTCTGGTTTAACTCAAGGAAAATTGGCGGAAAAACTAAACAAACCACAAAGCTACGTTTCTAAATATGAAAGTGGCGAGCGCAACCTCGACTTTGTCGAGACCATAGAAATTTGTGAAGCGTGTGGTGCCTATAACATAGAAACTTTAGTCAATATCGTATCTGACAAGTGATACTCGTTATGCTAACTCGCTACTAATTAGAAGAAACACCTCCGGATAAAACTTACCAAATTGCATACAAAGTTAATTACGCCCATTCAAGTCACAATAATACTCAACAGCTTCATCCTTGTTTATGGTGTTTTCAACACAAAAACAGGCCATTATTTAAACCCTGTTTATTTAAAGTAAAATTAAATTCACCTATAAATATTACAACTTAGCTAAACCTATTACTGAGTAAGTATTTTTTATGTTATTGGTTGATTTATCGCAATTTTGTTCTAATTTTAATTGTAATGTTGGGGTAATTTGCAAAGGCTGTAAATTTAACATGAGATTGTATGCAATCTGCAAAATAGAGGCTGATTCTAACTCCGGAATAATAATTTATATTTGTCAGGAACTTGCAATCTAATATTCCCAAAACGGTAACATAACTTACACATTAGATAATATTAATTGGTACGCAAAGCACCGATTATGGATGCTAAATTGGCAGGCGCATATCCATTCTGTGCCGAAATAAATCTTTAGTGCTGTTGTGTTGAAGTGTTGAATGACACTATTAAATGACACTATGGTTAAGCATTGATAAACCTGCCGACTTTATTTTTGAATGAATACAGCCAGACAAATATATTTTTAACGCCGTTGCGCGAACCAGGTTGTGGTTTTAAAAGAAGGTATAAGCAAAAAGTTAGAGTTTGGCGCTGCGCGCATTTACAAAAAACAAATTAATGTTGTACGACAATGTTAACTGGTCGATATTTATTTTAAAGGAAGAAAAATGAGTGACGAAGCCAAAGCAACAATTTTAATTGTTGATGACACCCCTGAAAATATTGATGTTTTGTCTGGCATATTAAAGCAAGACTATAAAATTAAGGCGGCACTAAATGGCTACCTGGCGCTAAAAATTGCATTTTCTGAGCATAAACCAGACTTAATTCTATTGGACATTATGATGCCTGAAATGGATGGCTATGATGTGTGTCGTCAATTGAAGAGCCATCCCGAAACTTCACAAATTCCAATTATTTTTGTTTCCGCTAAATCCGATGTACATGATGAACAAATGGGGTTTGAATTAGGTGCGGTAGATTACTTATCTAAGCCCGTTAGTCCGCCCATTGTGATTGCTCGAATAAAAACACACCTTTCACTCTACGACCAATCACGATTACTTGAAAAGCTCGTTCAAGACAGAACCAAAGAATTGAATGATACAAGAGTCGAAATTATCAGAAGACTAGGCCGAGCGGCTGAGTTTAAAGATAATGAAACAGGCATGCATGTAATTCGCATGAGTTTATTTACAAAAATTCTAGCAAAAAAACTTGGTAAACCTGATGATTGGTGTGAACTCATTTATAACGCCGCACCGATGCATGACATCGGAAAAATAGGGATCCCGGACCGCGTTTTACTCAAACCTGGTAGGTTAAATCCAGAAGAATGGGAAATAATGAAAAAACATTCCGAATATGGGGCCGATATTATTGGCGAGCACCCATCTCCTTTACTGCAACTCGCTAAAGAAATTGCAATGTCACATCATGAAAAATGGGATGGCACCGGCTACCCAAAAGGGTTAAGTAAAGAAGAAATTCCACTCGCGTCGCGCATAATTGCGGTGGCAGATGTATTTGATGCGTTAACAAGTGTTAGGCCCTATAAAGAGGCATGGTCTGAACAAAGGGCCATTGACTTTATGACTAAAGAGTCAGGTCGTCATTTTGATCCTAATTTAATGGCGCTATTTATAGAATGTTTGCCACAAATAAGAGATATTCAACGTCACTATACGGACTAGATAATTAGCTAAATTCAAAAAGGAATTTTTTATGCATACAGACAACAAGCAATTACTCAAATTGCTGAGATATGTTTGTATAAGTAGCGCATATGTACTGCTTGTTATCGGGCTTATTGTGATTTACGGGTGGCACTCTCAGAATGCAATATTAGTGCAAATCCCCCCTTCTTTTACTGCAATGCAATATGACACTGCCTTTGGTTTTCTATTAGCAGGCACCGGACTCTTCAGCGTTGTGTTACAAAAACAAATTCTCGGCCGAATAGCGGGTACCATACTTGTAATTTTAGGTACTACTGTTTTATCCCAATACTTTTTTGAGTTTCAGTTCAAAATCGACCACTTGTTTGTAAATTATCCCCCCGGAAAAGATACGTTTCAGAACATGTCAATGTCAGTGAATACAGCGATTTGTTTTACTTTATCAGGCATTGCCATGTTATGTCTTTCTACCCGTAAATTTGAAAACCTAGTACTTGCAATTACGCCAATGATAATGGCTGTAGCCCTTTTGTCGTTAATCGGGTATGTATTTGATATCGACTCAAGTCTGGTTTTTGGAAACTACGCTACCATGGCGATTCATACATCTCTCGGTATGGCTGTCCTTGCTATCGGTTTATATTTCAAAGCCATTATTAATGTAACTAAGACAAATACACTTCCCATCCAATGGTTAATCCTACCAGTGGCTATCATAGGCTTCACTGTGACTCTGGGGTTGAGTTTTGCCATGCACGTTACTGCAGGTGTCTCAATTGCGGACGGCAAATTGCTCTCTGCAACCTACGCCACTGAAGCAACTCTGGTTTTTGGGGTCAGTTTAACGAGTATGCTTATTTACGTCCTTTATTCAAAAGTTCGATTACAAACATCCCGAGCGAGCCGAATTACAATATATGCCACACTTTATTTGGGCTCTCTATTGGCATTTTCAATTTTCCAGTACTCAAGTCAAATGCAACAAAAGGACATTGTAAAAGATTTTAATGCAAGATCAGAAAAGCTCATTCGAACATTAGAACTATCCATGTTTCCATATGTGGAGACCTTGTATAATATCCAAACCGGCTTTCATGCCTCTGAACAAATAACTCGGGGGCAATTCAAACAAATCGTTCAACGTTCAATTGATAAATACCCCGGCATTGCTGGCTTAGAATGGTTGCCTAAGATCACAAAAGAAAACCGTCAAATGAGTCAATCAAAAGCGCTTGCTGACGGCCTAGAAGCGTTTACGATTTTTTCTATGGACGGCGATAAAAAATTGCCAGTTGTAGGTCATGGTCCATTTTTCCCTGTTTATTATGCAGAACCATTTACCCAAAACTTACCAGCGATTGGCTTTGACGCAACATCAATCCCCCATGTAAAAGATGCATTTGAGAAAGCACTCATTACCGATTCAGTTACCATGTCTAATCGTATTTCGTTAATAAAAACAAATGCTAGTGGTCTGTTACTCGCCCTACCTGTTTACGCAAATGAGTTACCTCGTATCACACCAGAACAACGTAAAGCCGCATTGAAAGGTTATGCGTTAGCCGCAATCGACGTAAAAGTTATGATTGAGTCCACATTAGAAAAGTACTCTGAGTCAGGCGATAGCCATATAATCTTTGGAGATGCAGACAACCATAACGAGATTCTTTATACCCATCAATCACATTCACCAAATGCCATTAAACTAGAAGAATTAGACGTTCAAAAAGGCCTCAACTATACCGCGACACCAGTGATTGCTGGAAAAAACTGGAAAATTGATATCATAGCCGCAGACCAAAATAGATACTCAGTTAGAACCACAGAAATTTTGGCCTTACCGGTTTCTATCGGCATATTAACTTTGTTATTTACCTTTGTTTTAGCAAACTCACAGCGAAAATTTGCAGAAAGTGAACGACTATTTAAATACCAAACCGCGCTGTTAGACGCCATTCCAAACCCAGTAGTTGTTAAAGACAAAAAATTGAATATTAAAGCGGTAAACAGCGCCTTTACTCAATATTTTGGATTAACCACTTCAGATATTGTTGGTAAAAATTTATATGACACAAATTTTTTACCTAAAGAAATAAAGAAAACCTTTTTTGAGGAAGACAGTCAGCTAATTAAAACCGGGGGCTCAAGCAACAGTGAGATCCAGATTGAATTGCCAAATGGCAAAGTAAGCGACATCTTTTATCAAAGGACGACGTACGTAATTGATGGTCAAATTGACGGTATAATTAGTGTCGCGGTTGACGTTACCGAACAAGCTAATCACCGCCGACAAACTGAAGCAATTTTAGACGCTATCCCTAACCCTATTGTTGTTAAAGACAAAGACCTAAATATACGCCTGACCAACAAAGCATTTGAGAAAGCGTTTGGTCTAAATATGGACGAAGACGACTTAGTTAAGGCAGAAATTACTTCTATAAGAAACGAACTTAGTCAGCGATTTTTAGAAGAAGACAAATTTATTATTAAAAATGGTGGTTCGAGTAAAAATGAGCTAAACATTAAATTGGCCGATGGACGCTACCATGACTTGTTGTACCAACGCACATCATTTAACTTAAACAACAACGACACTGGGATAATTGGCGTCGTTATCGACATGACTGAATTATCAAGGGAAAAACGACAAACAGATTCAATATTTAGCAATCTAACCGACGGTGTTGGCTTATTAAATCGAAGTGGATTTGTTAAAACCAATCCGGCCTTATTAAATTTGTTTGGTTTTGAAGATGAATATGACCTCATTGGCTTGACGGCTACGTCACCCGAACTGTCACCTGAATTTCAATTAGACGGCACTCCCTCTGCCGATTTGGCGGCGAAGAAAATTGAACGTGTTTTCGCAACGCAAACTCAGCAAACGTTTGAATGGTTACACGCGAAAAATGCCCGTGTACCACATAATTGGACTTCAGAAACAACGTTAATTCCAGTTGAACATGACGGCTTACCTGCCATTATTTGTATTGTAAGAGATATAGAGCAACAAAAAAGAGCACAACTCGAACTGCAGAAAAGTCAAAACGTATTAAATCGCAGTCAGAGCTTAGCTAAAATTGGTGGCTGGGAATTCTCGAAACTGACAAATTCATTTTTTTGGTCTGACGAAGTTTATAAAATCCACGAAGTTGAATCTGGAAACGAAGAAACCTGGATCTCCGATAGTACAGACTGCTATATGGAAAACCGAGAATTATTACTCAACTCTTTTTATGCCTGTCTTGAATCTGGAACGCCCTACGACATTACAAGTAAATTTAAAACATTCAAAGGCAATATTATCTGGATCCGAACCACTGGCGAACCTGTCTTAGAAGGTGAAAACATTATTGGTGTTGCCGGTAACTTTGCAGATATTACCGCAGCAAAAATGGCTGAAATTGAGTTGGAAAACAGTCAACATTTGATAAAAGAGTTTTTGGACAACTTACCTGCGGTTGCCTATTTCAAAGATATTGATGGTAATTATCAACTTGTTAATAAAAGATGGTCCCTCTTAGTAGGTGTTTCTCAAGAGTCCGCGATTGGCAATAATGACCAATCTATTTGGCCCAACAAAGTTATTGCCAAAGACGTAATGGACAATGATCAAGACGTGCTGTCAAAAGGTCACTCTATTGCCTTTGAAGAATCGGTTGAACAACCTGATGGACAATTCAATCGTTATATGAGTTACAAGTTTCCCCTCAAAGACGCAACTGGCAATGTCATCGGATTAGGTGGTGTATCAGTCGATATCACCACACTTAAAAACGCTCAAAAAGCCCTCAACAGTAGTGAGGTTCAACTGCAACTCGCGCTTGAAGGTGCCAATGCAGGTTTGTGGGATTGGGACGCTACCAACGAAACCTTTTTTACCAGTGATATCTGGTCTGAAATGCTGGGCTACAAAAAACAAGACTTAGTCAAACTTTACAGCGACCAGTATGAGCGCTGGGCGGAACTCATTCACCCTGAGGACATTGAAGAAACGTTCAGTCAGCTGAAAAGCCACATTGCAGGTCGCACAGATAAATTTGAGTCTGAGTATAGAATAAAAACAAAATCAGGCGAATGGAAATGGATGTTGGCCATAGGTAAAGCTTTTGAACGAAACGAAAAAGGCATCGCCACTCGTGTATTGGGAATACAACTAGATATTAATACAAGTAAATCATTACAGTACGAATTAACAAAACAACAGGAACAGCTCAAAGCATTATTTACTGCGCTTCCTGTCGGTGTCGTCATGATTTCGCCATCTGGCGAAATAGTTGAAGCGAATGCGATCTCCGAAGATATTTTAGGGATTACTGCTGACGAAAATAAAGCAACTGAGTTGGCTTCAAAATCATGGAAGATCGTCGATTCAAACAACCAAATAATGCATGTTGAAGATTATCCAGCATCAATAGCACTAGCAACAGGCAAAATTGTAAAAAATGTTGAGATGGGAGTGCATCGCCCGCAGGGGGATCTGGTATGGATAAGTACAAGCGCTGCGCCACTTGGCAACAATGCTTGTGATGGAGTAGCGGTTGCTTTCGAAGATATTACCTCGAGTAAATCAGCGCAAAATGACATTATTCGAGCCAAAGAAATTGCTGAAGAAGCAACACAGGCCAAATCTAATTTCTTAGCAAATATGTCCCACGAAATTAGAACTCCAATGAATGCCATTATTGGAATGAGTCATTTAGCATTGCAAACCGACTTAACCAGAAAACAACGCAACTATATTGCTAAAGCTCACCGAAGCGCAGAGTCACTGCTTGGAATAATAAACGACATTTTAGATTTTTCTAAAATTGAAGCACACAAACTTGATATTGAATGGATTGAATTCAGACTCGAAGACGTAATGGAAAACCTCGCCAATTTAGTTGGACTGAAAGCGGAAGAAAAATCCCTTGAATTCCATTTTGATGTTGAACCTGCAGTACCCAATGCGCTTATAGGAGACCCACTTCGTTTATGCCAAATTTTAGTTAACCTCGGTAATAATGCCGTAAAATTTACTCCTGAAGGCGGTGAAATTGTCATCCGTATTAATGTGGATGCTGTTACCGAACGTGAAGTTAAGCTGCATTTTTGCGTAGAAGACTCTGGAATTGGCATGAGTTTAGAACAGCAAGCAAATCTGTTTAAATCGTTTAATCAAGCTGATAGCTCTACAACGCGACAATATGGCGGTTCAGGCCTTGGATTAACTATTTCTAAAAAGCTCACAGAAATGATGGATGGTGAAATTTGGGCTGTTAGTGAAATTGAAAAAGGCAGCATGTTCCATTTTACAGCCGTTTTGGGCGTACAAATGAATGCCAAGGAAAACGGTAAATTAAGCGAAGCTCAGCTCGGTCCACTTAAGATACTCGTCGTAGATGACAACCGCACATCGCAGGAAGTCTTCAAAAAAATGCTTGGTAACTTAGGCTTTAGAGTCAATATTGCCAATAGCGGCCCAGAGGCAATTGAACATTTAATAAAGACAGACTCTACTGACCCCTATGAACTGGTTATTATGGACTGGAAAATGCCAGATATGGACGGTTTCGAGACCATTGATATCATCCAAAACTCAGGAAAAATAAAGTACTCACCAACATTTATTATGGTTACCGCACATGGTATTGATGAAGCGACTTATACAGGAAGAAAACTCGATATAAGCGCTTATCTAACAAAACCGGTCACAGCCTCTAGCATGTTAGATTCCATCTTTGTCGCAATGGGCAAAAAAGTCATGTCTGACCGACAATCACAAATCGGCAAGTTAAATGCTCACAGTGCAATCACAAAATTAAAAGGCGCTAATATACTAGTTGTTGAAGATAACGAAATAAATCAAGAACTTGCTAAAGAGTTATTAAAAAACAATGGGATTAACGTGGTATTAGCAGAAAATGGTCAAGTGGCGTTGGATAAACTCGACAGTATTCCGTTTGACGGCATTCTGATGGACTGTCAAATGCCCGTGATGGACGGTTATACCGCGACCCAAAAAATAAGAAAAATTGAAAAGTATCGAAACATTCCTATTATCGCGATGACAGCAGATACCATGGCTGGCGATCGCGATAAAGTGATCAATATTGGAATGAATGACTATCTTGCTAAACCAATCGATGTCGATAACATGTTTAGCACAATGGCTAAATGGATAACGCCCGCGGTTAATCAAACAGCAAAGCAATTGTTCAAAACTCCAACATCTGTTTTTGAAATACCAAAGATGGCAAATTTAAATACGCAAAAAGGATTAGCCATTACGCAAAATAATCCACAGTTATACGTAAAACTATTAACTCGCTTTGTGAATTCATATGAGCCATTTGCAACGAACCTGCAGGAAAGTGTTACTAATCATCCAAATGGCATTCCGATGTGGGCTCATACCCTAAAAGGATCAGCGAGTAATATTGGCGCTACCACTTTGCAAAATTCGGCGGCCCGATTAGAGACCGAAAGCTTAGATAATGCCCCTATCGAAAAATTAAGCGAGGCGTTTCAACACGTCGACCATGACTTAGGAATGCTTTTAGAAGAGTTAAAACAATTTTTAATCGAAAAATTAGAATTACAACATGAGCTTGCGTCGCCAAAAACTGAACACCCCATCGATGTTAACTGGATTACTGAACAACTTGACCGTTTACTGGAATTCATAGATGACTATGACACCGACGCGTCTAAGGTAATAGATAAGCTCGATCCTGTGCTAACAGGTAGCCTATACCATTGGCAACAACAACGCATTGCTGAAGCGATTAACATTTACGACTTTGATGCTGCAAAAGAAATCGCGCTAGCATTTAAATCAGAATTAAACACTAACGATTAATTTGTAAAACCGAATAATGCTTAGGTTATTCGGAGTTATTTCAAAAACACAGGCCATTGCGTGTCGGCTATATTACTGACAACTCTGAAACAAGAAATAAAAGTTCTGCCTACATATTTAAAGAAAACTTAAACCACATTCTATAAATCGATAATTAAATAGAATAAAAAGTGCGACTATCATTCCGAATTATTTCTATTTTTTTCGCTTCTAGCCCTTGGGTTCTGAGATAACACCCTTATATATTTTGCCAACTCAAAGTCTTAAAATTTTTGTCGACATCAGTCGGCCTAATACAACAAATGTTTGGAGAAAAAACCAATGAGCATTCGTCCTTTACATGACCGTTTAATCGTTAAACGTGATGAACAAGAAACTAAGTCAGCTGGCGGTATCGTTTTGACTGGTTCTGCTGCGGAAAAATCAACTCGCGGTAAAGTCATTGCAGTTGGCAATGGTCGCATTTTGGAAAATGGTGATGTTCGCGCTTTAGACGTTAAAGTTGGCGACACTGTTATCTTCAATGATGGCTACGGCATCAAAACTGAAAAGTTAGACGGTGAAGAAATTTTGATTATGTCTGAATCAGACATCTTGGCAATTGTAGAATAATCTTAGAACAAATTTAGTAGGTAATTAGACATGGCAGCAAAAGACGTAAAATTCGGAAATAGCGCACGTACAAAAATGTTAGCGGGCGTAAACGTTCTTGCAGACGCAGTAAAAGTAACTTTAGGTCCTAAAGGCCGTAACGTTGTTTTAGACAAAGCATTTGGTGGCCCAGCGATCACTAAAGATGGTGTTTCTGTTGCAAAAGAAATCGAACTTGAAGACAAGTTTGAAAACATGGGCGCACAGATGGTTAAAGAAGTTGCTTCTAAAGCCAATGATGAAGCCGGTGACGGAACAACTACAGCAACGGTTCTTGCGCAAGCAATTATCACTGAAGGCATTAAAGCTGTTGCAGCCGATATGAACCCTATGGATGTTAAGCGCGGTATCGACAAAGCGGTTAAAGCGGCAATCGAAGAACTTAAAGCATTATCGGTTCCATGTGCAGATAGCAAAGCAATTGCACAAGTAGGCACTATCTCTGCAAACTCAGATGCTGAAATTGGTAACATCATCGCTGACGCAATGGAAAAAGTGGGTAAAGAAGGCGTAATCACTGTTGAAGAAGGTCAATCATTAGAAACTGAACTTGACGTTGTTGAAGGTATGCAGTTTGACCGCGGTTACTTATCTCCTTACTTCATGACAAACCAAGAAAGTGGCACGGTAGAATTAGAATCTCCGTTCATTTTGTTAGTTGATAAAAAGATCTCAAACATCCGTGAATTACTTCCAACGTTAGAAGCAGTAGCAAAAGGTGGCAAGCCACTACTTATTATTGCTGAAGACGTTGAAGGCGAAGCATTAGCAACACTTGTTGTTAACAACATGCGCGGAATTGTTAAAGTTGCAGCGGTTAAGGCTCCTGGCTTTGGTGACCGTCGCAAAGCGATGTTACAAGACATTGCAATCTTAACTGGCGGTACTGTTATCTCTGAAGAAATCGGTATGGATCTTGAAAAAGTTCAACTTGAAGATTTAGGTACAGCAAAACGTGTTGTTATCACTAAAGATGACACAACGGTAATCGACGGTGCGGGCGAGCAAGCTAATATCGACGGTCGTGTTGCTCAAATCAAAGCTCAAGTTGAAGAATCAACTTCTGACTACGATAAAGAAAAACTTCAAGAACGTTTAGCTAAACTTTCTGGTGGTGTTGCAGTAATTAAAGTTGGCGCAGCAACTGAAGTAGAAATGAAAGAGAAAAAAGACCGTGTTGACGACGCATTACACGCGACTCGCGCTGCGGTTCAAGAAGGTATTGTTGCCGGTGGTGGTACTGCATTAGTTCGTGTAGCGGCTAAACTTGTTGACCTAGTAGGCGACAACGAAGACCAAACTCACGGTATCAAGATTGCCCTTCGTGCGATGGAAGCACCGCTTCGTCAAATCGCGTACAACTCAGGTGACGAAGCCTCTGTTGTTGTTAACAAGGTTAAAGAAGGCGAAGGAAACTTCGGTTACAATGCGGCTAACAGCACATACAGTGACCTAGTTGCAGAAGGTATCCTTGACCCAACTAAAGTAACACGTCTTGCGCTACAGTTTGCTGCATCAGTTGCGGGTCTTATGATCACAACAGAAGCTATGGTAACTGACGCACCTCAAGACTCATCTGCACCTGCAATGCCTGATATGGGCGGCATGGGCGGTATGGGTGGAATGGGCGGAATGATGTAGTCAAAGTTAGCCTGTTTTAGCCTAATAAAATCAACAACTTACACAGTGTGTATACAGAAAAACATACACAAATGTAGACAGTAAAGTAGGCTTAAAAACACTCTTAATGAAGGCGTTGGGTTAATCCCCAGCGCCTTTTTTGTTTATCTAGAACAATCTGTAAAACTTCTTGTAGGCATCTACAAGCTCACTTGAGTAACTTAAGTCACCACTACGCGCACCTGTTAACGCTTGCTGATACAACTGCATTACCTTTGTGTCCTTGTTGACTGCATAAGCTACCCATTCAGACAAGTGATTGATGTCTATTCCTTTGTGTTGTTCCTCAAGATAACCTTCGAAGCTATCCATAAGGTTCTCGGTCAACGACTCAATCTCTCTCTGTGCCCTATCAGGTGATACACCATAAGATTCACTGAGTTCTTGTAGTACTTCTGGACTTAGTTCATTACCAGCTAACACGTCTGATATTGTGTCATTGGTTGTTGATGTACCTAAGACTTCTTCAATCTGTGTCACTGTCTCAGTCAGTTCAGGGTTATCTATTCGATATGCTTCAGAGTCTTCAGGTTCTTCTTCAAACTCCATGCAGTCTTCAGCATCATTTAGATAGTCCTCAAAGTTACCAGCATAAATTGACTTGCTTAGTATTTCAGCTTCAATCAAGTGGTTCACTTGCCCAGAGGTACCGTTGACAGTAACCACGGTGTGAGGCTGGATATCTTTTAGCTTGTAGTGAAACTTTTGGCTTAACGACTATAACTGCATTATTTAATAATCAAAAACATATAGAGAGTCAAAGGCTGGAGCCTAACTTTTTTATTCCTCACATTATTCATTAACCTAGCTGGGATAGTCTCGAAGTTTAAATAATTTCGCTGAAGTTGGTAAACACTAAATTGAGTTGCGTTAATTCCGCTTTGAACGCCCATTTCTTATAAAATCCATCTTTTTACAAAAAAAAAATCATATTAAAAATAAGACCAACTTTTGACAAGGAACACGTCAAATATATGAAAAATATAAACATCTCAAACTAAAGATATAGTGTTTTTATAATAAAACGTTTGCGCCATCTAATGCTTGCGTTATACAAGTCACTGATATATAAGAGAAAAAATAAATAAATGGTTGTTTAGTGAACAAATAGCTGAGATAATGATTCTACTGTTTATAACCATATTTCATGTCAGGTTTTTTGCGGAAAAGTCTTTAAATCCGCTACATCCCGCGCACTGGTTTTTTATACAGTTTGTAGCTACTAACGCGTCATTAACTCGATCTCTTAACATCAATAAATTCAGGCGGTTGAACCTAAAGACGCTGAAAAAACAACCTTTTGTTTTATTGTCTAGTTGATATAATGGAAAAATAAAGAAAAGCACAACATAATGTGTTTTTAAATTAACACAAACACACTATCTAGTGTTTTAAGTAAAAACCTTAGTCTAGAGTAACTAAGGTAGAAGAAAGGCATAAAAAAAGGCAGTCATCGTGATGATGTCTGCCCTTAATTAAAAAAAGATTATAAAGCACATTGGGTGGTGGAGTGTCCCCAAGTCACCTAAACATACTTATATATCCTTTGCGTGAGAACGAAGAGTATAAGTCAAGTTTAGGTTCATGGCTACTATTCACTCCATAACTTATGTTAAAGGATATTTAACATATTGATTTGTGGAGGTTTCCATAATGAAAGTGAAGAACGTTTTTGTCTCTCCTTATCGCCGTTATCGCAACGGTCGTTGGGAAGACGTATGTCAACACTTCAGAAGTTTACCTAAGTAATTAAGTAGCATCTGACCCTAACTGTGGTCGATCTCTAATAGATATTGATTGACCGCACTTTAATTTAATTAATAAAGAGACTAATACTATGTCAAAGACCAAAAGTGGTAAGAAAAAAGTACACGTGCCTCAACACACCAAAAAAGACGGTACAAAGGTACGAGAGCACTACCGTTCGACTCCTAATTAAATAGTTAATTTGGGATAAAATAGGAGTCGGGTATCTACTCGACTCTTTTACGTTAACTCTCAAAAGTTAATTTCTATCTGAAGCTGACATCTTTGAAATGAGTTCTACAATCATGATGCTTTTTAAGGTGTAAATTGTTGTTGATGTATTTTCTCCGTTATTTGGTTCGTATAACGGGATGTATAATGTTTGGTCGCTTACATCCCTCTAGAACGCAGGGATTAATACATTTGGTGGGGTTTCAGGGGGACTTTGATGTAGTGCGACGAGAGTCGTGTAGGTCACTGGCCTAGTTGGGCTACGGATACATAACGGTTACACCTTGTAACGTTATGCCACCTTAAATTCCTGTCTTTGGAATTTAAGGCCCAAACCAGAAAATGGGCCTTTTGCTCTAACAAAAAACCGCTAGCCTTGGCTTAGCGGTTTTTTTTGTCTATGTCATTAGATAATTCATTTACGGCAAGGATTATGTTTTTTTATCTAACAATCTTGCTGGTTTAAACACGACGATAGCACAGGCTATAAGGCCAACGGCTGCTAGATTTATGACTCCGGCATAATTCTCATCAACAATCACTAACGCCACCACCATTGGGCCACTAGCTAGCCCCATTTTTGACGCAAATCCGCCCATCGCAGCATACTGCCCCGCTTTATCAAATTCGGCACACATGCCAAATAAGTAAGGTAAAACAAATGCCCAGGTGATCCCTATGATGAAATTCATCACAGAATACATCTGTGGAATTTCGCTGTAATGCAACATCCAGCTGCACACGGCGGTGATAATAATGCCAAATAACAGTGGGTATGCTCGGCCCAATTTAGTGCCAATTACCATCACAGCTAATGCACCAACAAGCGCAATCCAGCTAGCCATACCAAGGGCTGGGCTCATGAAATCGAGCGTTAAGCCTTCAACTTTGCCAATTCCGATCATATAAGCAAACAGCCCCATATTTGCACCTTGAAAGAGAAAAATACCAAAAAGCGTTAAAAACAATGGGACTCGTTTGATGACCTGCTCTGCTTGTCGCTTCTTATCTTCATTTGTCACCGGATAATCGGTTAAAAATGGCAACATACAAAGCGAGACAAATGTAAACGCTACCAACGAATAAAACAGTGCGCCAACCCCAAATAGTGGTACTAAATTTGGAATAAACATTAAACCTAATCCGCCGAGCCCCCATTGAATAAACAGCAAATAACCAAAGGTTTTGTCCGGTTCGGTTGTTCTTGAAATAATGCCAAAACCAATACCAACCAATAATCCGCCAGTGAGCCCATGGAGTGCACGGATAAGTACCATTATTGTAGGGTCAGCAATATGTACGCTAATTAAATCGATAACTAATATTGCCGCTAATAAAATATAAGCCCACGTTCTCCAGTTAATTTTTTTAATGATGAATACCGCGGCTAACGCACCTAACGACGCCCCGTACAAATTGGCAGAACTAACAAAACCAGCTTGTTGTGTGGTAAATCCTAACCCTTCTTTTAAGCCAGAAACAACAGCTGGCATGATATTGATATAAAAAATACCGGCGGTTGTTAAAAACGCTAAAAACACTCTGGCCCAAATTCCATTAGGCTCGACTTTAAATGTTCGAAGGCTCGTTTGCAGCTCAGGATCTTGCTTGCCGGTTTCGACGGCTTGAGTTTGATCAATCATGTTTTGTCCTTTTAGAGCAAATTGCTTGGCGAGTGTGTAACTCAGTAATAGCGAGACTCCAGTCGTAAATACCACTGTCGCTAAAATAAAAATATTGGATCGTGGGACTGACTAAAACAACGGAAATACCGCCATATCCAGACAAATAAGGTAACCAATGTGGTTCTGCACAATCAGTATGAGTTGCTATGTTTTGCTTCCAAAAGCTCTGGTCATAACGGGTACTAGCAAAATTGGTTAAACTCCCCTGGTCAGTTGATGCTGGATGAAATAATTCTGCAGCAACATTAGCCAAATATCGAGTTACTTTAAATACGTCATCGCGGGTAAAAAACAACCCGAAACCGACAAAAGGTTGCTGTTCTTTGTCACTTGTCCGCCGTGTTTCATAGGCAACAGGGCTTAATCTTAGTTTGGGCCACAGATCATGACCAAATACGTATTTAAACAGGTCCGTTTGAGGCCCCTTCATTCCCCTAACAAATTGATTTAAGGCCGTCCCCAACAAATAAGTATCTGAGGTGTGGTAAACAAATTTAGTACCGGGTTGAGACTTGCGTGTAAACTGCTGACAAGCGTATTTTATTTTTGAATCATGGCTGCTTGCCGCGAAAAACTGCTGGCTATGATCTGCCCCCTCATCTGCCGTTGGGTAACCTGAGTCGTAATTGCCTGTTGTCATATTGAGTAAATCTAAAAATGTGACATCTTGCCATTGCGGTAAATCACATTGTGGCACCCATTCGCTGACTTTTTGATGATAAAGCTGTGGGTATTCCCGCTGTAACAAATACATACTTAGGCCACCAAAGATGGTTTTGGCGGTCGAATACGACGGCATAACGAGCTCTTCACAAAATGGATATAGTCCAGCTCGGGTTTGGCACTGCGAAACATAATATTGGCCATTAAATGCCAAGCCGTACATCGTCATGTCAGTGGGTTTGATCAATTTTGTTAAGCTCAGTTTTGCCATATCTAACTGCGACAAGTTTTTTTCAGCAATCGGTAATTGGCTTATTGCCTCAATTGGCAATTTATTTTGTTGTTGATTAACGTATCGAACGACTGCTTTTTGCTGGACGCTTGTGAGCACTGTAGTCAACTGACTTTCCACTAATTCCTGCTGTTTATTTTGTGTAACAGCTTGTTTAGCTTTTTGTTTAATCTTTTGATTAATCTTTTGTTTAACTGCGCCAACACCCCACATATCGACTTTATAATACAGGCAAGTCTCACTGCTAATTTGATAATAAAACTGCGAGGCGGTAGTGCCCGATTGCTTCGGGTTTATAACAAAAGTTAATATCCCGTTGTGAACACAATTTTGATTCTTCTCTACCAAATTAAATGGCATAACCACTTGGAATAGATTGCCTTGATCATCTGTTCGCCAAACATCTCCAACGCCTAAAATATAATCCCAATGAGGATGAGTGGTGAGTTGCAACGATTGTGCAATTGGGATGATTTTGTGGTTTAAGGTAACAAAATCAAACTCGATTTCAGGCAACAAAACACGCTGGTTTGTAAAGTCATTGGCGCGGGTTTTAAGTTCAAATTCGTAGCTGTCGCTTTGTTCGGTCAATACAAGATGACTTCGATTTTTGTCACTGGCTAATTTAACTTCGCCCGTTAGTGTAGGGTTAAAACTTTGCTTGATGGCCTTAGGCCAAAGGTCAAAATTAATAGGTTTGTGTATGTCCAAATCGCTGGTGCGAATTAACTGCTCAGGGGTAGGTACAGAGCTCATTGCCGATAACGTCACCGACACTAGGGTTAGCAGAAATAGCGTAAACCATTTAACTAATCGCACGTGATACCTGCACTAATCAACCTTGCCTTTAACGCGGCTAATTCAGTTTCATAATGACGCCATTTGGCAACTGAGCTTTTGTGGATAGCCTGACGTACCTGACTCGAACTTGCAGTATTAACCGCGGAATGATTATTTTGCACGTCTATATATTGGGCTTGCCAGTCGATTTGGCAGAAATCAAACACGGCTTTCCCTATTGATTGGGGTGTTTGCACCAAATCTTCGTAAGCAATGTTCAGCATCGATAATTCTGGCAATGTTTGCCAATGAGCCATGAGGTCTTGATAGGCGACAAAGTAGTCGGCGAGTTCTTGTTGGTCGTAGGAAAACGGATACGCTTGCTGGAATAGCGTTTTATATACTGCATAACAGGTGTCCATTGGATCACGAGTCATATGAATAATTCTGGCATTCGGAAGTGCTTTTTTAATTAAACCAACATAAAGAAAATTAAATGGCAACTTGTCGATTACATACTCTACTATTGGCGTGTTTTTGTCATCGGGAATATGCTGTTTTAGTGCGTCGAGATAACGACTGCCTAAAACTTCAAAATCAATTTTACTACTGCTGCGAATAAAGTCCCGTTTTGACTTTATATCACCAGCAAACTGTTTTGTTGTTTGCTCGGTTAAGAGTCTCGTAAAGTCACTCAATTCTCCGGCGGCGTACACATTTGGCGCGGCAGATAGAACTCGTTCCAGTAAAGTTGACCCTGTTCTGGGCATGCCCAAAATAAAAATAGGGATGATCTGCTTTTCCCCAACCGTTGAAGCGTTTTGTTTAAACTCTCTGTGCGGTTCTGACCGCAAGTCTTTATCTTTAATTTGTCCGGCCAACCACCACGGGGTGTTAAACGTTGTTTTTATATGAGTGATGACATCGAGGTCTTGCTGAACATGGTATTCAAGATGCTGACGTCTAATCTTTGCGCCTTTTGCTAAATGTTTAAAAGCGGTTGAGTATTGCGCTAAGTCTTCATAGCTTTTGGCCAATGCAAAATTAACCTGAACTTCATGTCTCGGCGACAAACTCGTAGTTAATAACAACTGCAAAGCCGATATATGATTCATCTCGTTTGTTTGTTTAGCTAAATCGACAAGTAAACAATGGGCATCAATGTCATTGCCGTTAAGTTGTATCGCCGTTAGCAGTGAAGCTTGCGCCTGAATAAGCTCACCACAATGACGTAAAACGGTCGCCAGGCTATAATGATGTTCGTTATTTGACGGGTCTAATTGAATCGCTCGCTTATATTGAGCCACCGCCAATTCAGGTTTATTCAATTGCGAATAAAATAAGCCGAGTTGATTACACTCTTTCGCAGACAAATTTGAGTTACCGGATAGCGTGTCTAAAACCGTTAATGCCCGATTTTTTTGCGATGTCATTAATAACAGATTTAATACAGAAAATTGCCACTGATGTATATGTGGGGCTAATTCACAAGCGTTGACTAAACACTCGATTGCTGTAGAAAATTGCTTTTGCTGCGCTAAGACCTGGCCATTAAAAAAACACGCTTCGGCATGATCGGGGAATTGTTGTGACAACATTTTTGCAATTTGAGTTGCCTCTAACGATTTTTGCTTTCGCAAATATTGCCAACCTAAATCAAGTAAGCTGTCGACGGAATTTCCCGCCAAACCTTCAAGCTCGTTATGTGTGTTTTGTTCGACCATAATTTCCAATCAAGCTAAATGTAACCATTTTATTCGTATTATTTTATTTGGTTTTATTAAAGCATAAAGCCATACCTATGTATGGCTCTATGTTTAATCAGACGATTAGAACTGATAAGAAACTGACGCTCCAATCGTTTGCGGGCGAGCGATAAAGTCCTTTTGGTTATTACCGTAGAAGTTTTCAAAAACACCTGTATCAGTACTTAAATAACTGTCTGGGTAACTGCCCGTTACGCCTTCTTCATTACCAAGGTTTTTGATGTAAAGCGAGAGTCCCCAGTCGTCTTTGATAAAGTTAACCGAAGCGTTCCAAATTGAAAACCCGTCAAACTCGGTATAAATAGAGCTTGTTGGTACAACTGAGTTAGTCGACTCTGATTGATAATAACCAGACAGGCGACTTGTCATTTCAATGTCATTGGTAATCTCGGTGGTATGACTAATATTGAACGACAACACATGTTCGGCTACGCCAGGCAGCTGCTGGCCGGCTTCTGCGGTAACAGACAGACTCTGTGGTTGGATCAAATCATCAGTTAATTCAGCCTTGGTAAAAGCATAACCCACGCGCATGGTAATATCTTCTGTAAGTGCCACACTTGACTCAAGTTCCAGACCCGATGTCTCCGCCGCAATACCATTTTGAGCCATGAAAAATGCCCACCATGCGGTGCCAGTATTCAGTTGTGGATCATCCCATTTAACCATATAAACGTCGGCTGAATAGGTGAACCCGCGGGCAAAACCTTTAACGCCCACTTCATAGTTTTTCACTGTATCTTTACCATAGGTTTCGACCGACTCTGGATTGAGTTCAGCAAAAGGTCCATCAGTTGGTATTGCGTTCGACCCACCGCGACGGAACCCTTCAGAATAAGTGGCGTAGACCATATTATTATCATTAATGTCATACGATAAATTGAGTTTAACTAATACGTCACTTTCTTCCTGTGTCGGGAATGGCACAGATTCAATTTCTCGCGCTTGCCCATAATAGGCGTCAATTGCGGTGTTGTTTTTCAGTGTATTATCAAACCAACGTGCCCCTACCGTAGCCCTAAAGTCATCACTAAATTTGTAGGTCAGTTCGCCATAAATCGCTAGATCTTCAAATGTTTCGTGGCGAATATACGTTAAATCTTTATCCGTTGGCGCACCTACCCACCAGCGCGGAGCGCCACTGGCATTCACATCCGCAGCGCCATAATATTCGATACCCCGTAAATGACTTAAGTTTGTGGTAACACGCTCTTGGTCCATGTAATACACACCGGCTATCCAGTCTATTTTACTGTTTGGATCTTCATTGGATACCAATCGAAATTCTTGTACTAATGCTTTATCTTCAAATCCTGCTTCAACATGAGATGCCGGTCTAGGATTGCCGGTATACCACGCATTGTACCAATCTCGTCCGCCAGAAACCCATAAACTAGTATTGTCGCGCCAGCCTGAACCTTGATGATCATATGAGGATGTATTAGACGTTAATGTGGCAAAACCAAAGTCTGCTTCAATTTCCATACTTGTTAGATTTACATCTCGTTCAGACGGTTCTAATAATGTCGCCCCGTGTTCGTAATCATCATAAACATTGCCGTTATAGTCGGCACCGCGTGTAACAGCTCGGCGACCACCAACTTCATCAGTTTGAAAGTGGTGAGTTAATGTCAGTTGCACATCATCCGTAATCGCAATTCCGTAAGCGGCTTTAAAGTAAGTAATATCGACACTGTCGACGTCTTTTTGGCTGTGGTAACACGAGCCATTATTAACAAGTTCACTAGCAGTTAATGCGCTACTGCTCGCTGAAACACAAGAACCATTATCTGCTTTAACTAACGGTACGCCTTCGTCATCGAGTTGATACAGGTTTGGCATGTCGATAATGCCGTCGTTATTTAACTTTCCAACCACAAATCGTACAGCGGACTTGTCATTGATAGGCATATTAAACATGGCATCCAAGGTCATGTTATTACCGTCAGAGCCGTCTGTTTTGCTTAAGTCGAGTTTTAAGCTGCCTTCTGTTATTTCAGGATCTGGCTTATTCATAACATAACGTACCGTGCCACCTAAAGCGCCTGAGCCGTAAAGTGTCCCCTGCGGCCCGCGAAGTACTTCAACACGTTCAATATCTTTTAATAAAAAATTGGCAAATATTGGTGTCGCATCAACATAACTTGAAACGGTAGGCACCGTCGATTGACCCACATCGGCCCCTGAAATACCACTTTCGACATTAATACCACGAATAATCATGCTGTTTGTTGTACCACCATTTCGGTGACCTTTATCAACAATCGTTATGCCCGCAACGTTTCTCAGCAATTCTGCGCTATCTGATATGTTCTGGTCTTCAATATCGCTGCCTAATACCGACGAGATATTAAAAGGCAATTCTTCTTGGGACACTTTACGATGGGTTGCCGTCACTTTGATGCGTTCGATATCGCCTTTTTCGACTTGAGTGTCTGCTTGTTGCTCTACAGCCAAAGACGAAAACGACATTACTAAAGCTGCGCTAACGGCGCTGGTTATAACAGACTTTTTAAACGTTGCATTTTTCATGTTATGGTTCCAAATTTGTTGTTGTTTTATTTTTAACCTGCATTCGAGATTAGACTAGCAAGCGTTGCTAACGGTAGTACCAGTTTTCGCTCATCTATAAGTCCAGTTGTCAAAATCACGAATTATCTGCGTTGTCTTGCAATGGCACAGTCAATGGCCCAAGTGAATCTAGGTAACCTGTGTCTTTTTTTATTAATTTACTGAAATTTATAGGGTTATCCCGCAAGCTTTTGAGTGGTTGGCCTAACCCTAACCCGCCCCGAGTTCGAACCCGTTTGACTCGCTCAAAATCAATTTCAATTGGAATAATTTCTTCGCCGATATTGGCTTGATAGATAACATTGCCATCTGGCTCTACGACGATTGACTGCCCTGTGCCGTAGGGTTCCGACGCATTAATACCAAACACATAACATTGGTTCATCACTGCGGTTGACTGCGACATAATTAATTCTAATGGTCTATCAATAGTGCCGGTTAGAGTTGGAAAAATAAGTACGTCTGCACCGTCACAAACCATAGCTCTAGCCACTTCTGGAAACCAAAGATCGTAACAAATTGCAATGCCGATACGCCCCCCTGGCACGTCAAAAGTCACTATGTCTGACCCTTCCTTTACACCTGATTCATAAGGTAAAAATGGAAATATCTTACGATAACGTGTGACTATTTCACCGAGGTTATTGATCACCGTTGAGGTATTGTAAATGTCATCACCGTCCTGCTCATACTGAGAACCTGTGATTAACCATACGTTATTGTCTTTGCACAATTTTTGATAATGATGTTCGGCCTGACTGGGGAAACTCGATGCGTATTTTTTTTCTGGCCCGTAGGTACAAAGCTCAGTTAAAACAATCATGTCAATCCAGGGAAACCGCTTTTTGGTTTTGACTATGTGTTTTGAAATAACATCTAAATTGTCGCCGCTTTCTAATTTTAATTGCAGTCCTGCAATTGAAAAATGACTCATAAATACACTCACGGTTAAATTGACGTAATAACGTAGTTGTTTGTGTATTTAATGTACGTGCTGAATTGCAAGATAGGTTAGTACCAGTTTGAAGTTAGTTATAGGGCCAGTTTAACCAAACTGATAATTGAAGGACAACTGCAACAACTAGGTGATCTCTCCTATAATGTCGAGCTCTCGAACAAAACAATAATTTTGATCAAACCATTTCATCTGTTCTCCGTCTTGAACTACATAAAAACATTTCTCTTCACCGTAACCCCATAAGTCCCATTTACGATAGTATTTACCGCCTTCAATCCACCAGTGACCGCTATCATATTCATCATCTTTGCCGCCGGTATGGCCCAGCATCGTGCCGTCGGCCAACAAATCTATGGTGCAAGGCACACCGTAAACCATCTGACATTCGAGTCGAACATTGGTTAAGGCTTGTTTGAGTTTTTCGCCGGTTAACAGTCGACCTTTAGCGTTAGTTAACTTCTCTTCGAATTCTTCGGTTAGTTGGTGAATTAAATCAGCGAGTTTTTTAACCCCTATTTGAATTCGCTCGTTTGGAATGCTGGTTATGCCCATTCTAAAACAATTTTCAGGGTAATCTGATTTGGCAAAATAACGTTTAACTGGTTCTATTAAAATACCTTTTGCCGCAGCTTGCTCACGTAAATGTTCGCCGTCTAACTCTTTTGGTCCGGTGATCCAATACGCTGTACCACCTTGAATGGGTCCAGTATCAACACAATTTGGTAAATAGATGTTAAGTGCTTCACGCAGGCTTAACCAACGTTCAAAAAACAACTTGTGGAGCTGCATCATGTACGCATCGTAATAACCTAAAGATAAGAAGTACGCCACAGCACGCTGATTATTTAAAGGTGGATTGCGTAACATAAGTTTACGAAGCTTTTTGAGCTCTAATATTACTGATGCCTCTGCGACAACAAATCCCATTTGTATGCCAGAAGCCAAAACTTTGGATAAACAGGAAATATACACGACTCGATTTTCGGTATCTAAACTTCGTAATGCCGGGTGGGGTTGACCTAAAAAGTTACTTTCGAATTCAAAGTCGTCTTCGATAATAATTAGGTCTTGTTCCTGCGCCTTTTTAAGCAGCTGATCACGCCGTTCCATAGACATAGTGACGCTTGTTGGCGTTTGATGGCTTGGCGTTACATAAACCGCATTACACTCATTAAGCGTGTCGTTTACCACCATGCCGTTGTTATCAACGTCTTGGTATCTAAGTGACGCACCACGTTGCAGCAACAATTCACGCATTTCAGGATAACCGGGTTCTTCAACCGCAACAGTCACTGACTTATCAACAAATAGCTCGGCCACTAAGTATAAAGCTTGTTGTGAGCCTACCGTAATTAGAATTTCATCTTTAGACGCTTGAATACCCCGCCGAGGAAGGATTTTAGTTCTGATCTCATCGAGTAACATAGGGTCGTCTTCACCCTGTAATTCCGACCATTGAAATATCTCTTTGGTGGCATTTGCTTTGTTAGTTGCTTCGCGCCATTCACGAACCGGATATAATGACGAGTCAAATTTTCCGTCAATAAATGGGTAGATATAACTGCGCCAATTTGCAGGGCTAGATGTGGCATTTGTTGTCGCGACTGCCCCTTTGAACTTATGACTATAATTACTTGGGGCAAGTTTGTTATTCGTCGCCAGGGATTTTCCCACACGACCTTGTTGCAACGCTTCACTAACGTAAATACCACTGCGCTCGCGGCTGACAATATATCCTTCATCAAGTAAGGTTTGATATACCAAAACAACGGTATTACGTGAGACTTCTAACTGCTTTGCTAATACACGAGTCGACGGGAGTTTGCTGCCCGCTGAAAACGCACCAATAAGAATGCCTTCCACTAATTTGCGGCGGATCTGACTTTGCAGGCTTTCTTCACTGTCGTGTTCGATGTGTATTAGTCGGCTCAACATGGTCTTTGATCTTCTCCCCGATAAACGGACACGTTAATAAAGTTTGTTATAACTGATTGTCAGTTATAACAAACTTTGTCTAAAACACACAAACATCTCACACATACCTAAACGTTAACTCTTACGATGCCAACTTAGTAAAAAGCTGCTCAAATTTGCTTAAGCCTTCTTCTAGGGTGTTATCGTCTATGGTCAATGCAGGCAAAAATCGGATCACATTGCCGTAAAAACCACAGGCCAATAGTATGAGTCCGGCATCTGCGGCACCGGCGATTATCGCCTGAGTGAGCGCTGTGTTAGGTTGCTCTGCATCGCCGTTAGCAACAAGCTCTATTGCAATCATGGCTCCTTGATTTCGCACTTCTAAAATCAACTTTGGATGCGCTTGTTGTAATGCTGTTAGCCTTTGGTTAAATACCTCGCCAATTTTATTAGCGCGTTCAACTAGGTTCTCTTTGGCAATGATGTCTAATACCGCCAACGCCGCAGCACATGCCACCGGTGAACCACCATATGTACCACCTAAACCACCTGGCAATGGCGCATCCATCACGTCACTTTTGCCAACTACAGCCGCGATTGGAAAACCACCTGCAATACCCTTTGCCATTGTCATTAAGTCGGCTTCAACCCCTGCATGTTCAAAGCTGAACATCTTGCCGGTACGGCCAAAACCGGTTTGAATTTCATCGGCAATTAACATGATCCCATGGTCGTCGCATAACTTTCTAAGGGCCTGTAAAAACTCGGCTGGAGCCGCATAAAAACCACCTTCTCCCTGCACTGGTTCAACAATAATGGCTGCTACATCAGTCGGTGCAATGTCCACCTTAAACAGGTTTTCAATGGCTTTGAGAGACTGTTGAACTGTTACGCCATGCGCCTCCATCGGATAAGGTGCATGGAAAATATCACCGGGAAATGGCCCAAATAGGTTTTTGTAGGGCGTGATTTTACCAGTCAGTGCCATGGTCATATTCGTACGCCCATGGAACCCACCATTAAACGCAATTACACCGCGGCGTTTAGTTTGTGCTCTTGCTATTTTGATGCAATTTTCAACAGCTTCTGCGCCAGTAGAAACAAATATCGCCTTTTTGTCACTGTTACCGGGCGCTAGACTTGTTAATTTTTCGGCTAGCTCAACAGCCACTTCATAAGGATTAACCATGACGCAGGTATGACTAAATTTGTCGACCTGCGCTTTTACCGCGTTAATCACTTTTGGATGACTATGGCCGGTATTACATACCGCAATACCTGTTCCAAAGTCGATGTAACGTTTGCCTTCAACATCCCATACTTCGGAGTTAAGCGCTCGCTCAACGTAAACCGGATATACATTGCCTTGACCGCGGGCGATGACCTTGCTCTTTCTATTTTGTAATTGTTGATTGTTCATTTTATTTACTCTAATTCGTATTGATTAATGACAGGTCTATTAACTCAGGCCACCCATGCACAGGTATTTAATTTCTAGATAATCATCTAGCCCATACTTTGAACCTTCACGGCCACTCCCCGATTGTTTTACGCCACCAAAAGGTGCTGCTGCGTTAGAAATAAGACCTTCGTTTATACCGACCATGCCGTATTCAAGACCTTCTGCCACCCGCCAAATTCTACCGATATCTCTGGCATAAAAATAAGAAGCAAGACCGTATTCGGTAGCGTTGGCCATATCGATGACCTCTTGTTCTGTCTCAAAAGTAATAATGGGGGTTATCGGGCCAAATATTTCATTAGCGGCCACGGGCATGTCATTGGTGACCTGAGTCAACACGGTCGGTTGATAGAAATTGTCTCCGGCGGGTGAGCGCACGCCGCCCAATAAAACTTTTGCACCTGCTTTAACTGAATCAAGCACTAACTTGTCGACATCATCTACTGCGTTTTTAGCGATCATAGGGCCAATTACAACCCCCTCTTCTACGCCATTGCCAATTTTGAATTGCGCGACAGCCGCGACAAATTTGTCGGTAAATGCCTGCGCAATGTCTTTTTGAACAAAGATACGATTAGTACACACACATGTTTGTCCAGCGTTGCGGTATTTTGAAACCAAAGCCCCTTGCACCGCCGCGTCGATATCGGCATCGTCAAATACAATAAATGGTGCGTTACCACCGAGTTCCATCGATACTTTTTTAACGCTCGTGGCACATTGCGCGATGAGTTGTTTGCCAACGGCGGTAGACCCTGTAAACGTGAACTTAGCGACATCTGGATGTTCAGTGAGCACTTTCCCCATGCCTTTGGCATCTTCGCCGACAACAATATTAAACACTCCACCTGGGATACCGGCACGTTCTGCAAGTTCGGCCATTGCTAACGCCGATAATGGCGTTTGAGTTGCAGGACGCCCAACAAAAGTACATCCCGCTGCAAGTGCAGCGGCGGCTTTTCTGGCAATCATCGCATTAGGGAAATTCCAAGGAGTAATAGAGGCCACAACACCAACGGGTTGCTTGATAATAACGATTCGTTTGTCACCCGACGGCGCAGGAATAGTATCGCCATAAACACGCTTGCCTTCTTCTGCGAACCATTCGATAAAAGAGGCGCCGTAGGCAATTTCGCCTTTCGCTTCGGCCAAAGGTTTGCCCTGTTCTAACGTTAAAATTCGAGCCAAATCGTCTTGATGTTCCATCATCAGGTTAAACCAATTTCTTAATAATACGGCTCGTTCTGCCGCCGACTTACTCGACCATGCTTTAAGTGCTGATTTGGCAGATTTAACCGCTAGCTCAGTTTCTATAACCCCCGCATTTGAGACGTTAATGAGCAACTCACCGGTGGCAGGGTTAACAACAGCAAACTCAGTTTCACTGCTGTGCCAGCTGCCATTAATATAAGAATACTGCTTGAGCAGTTGGTTATCGTTTAACTTATTCATTGATCACTCCGGGTTCGATTATTTGCATCGCTTATCTAATGTTAGCTATTGAATATTATTTTTGCCTCAGGTTAAATACAAAACATTAAACCTTTAGTTTGATACTGGTAAAACTAATGCAAAATAGATCTATCCTCCCAAAACCACTTTCTGAATATGATTTGCGGCTATTGAGAATTTTTGTCGCGGTGGTTGAACACAATGGGTTTGCCGCAGCTGCAAACACCTTGGGCATCACGCGTTCGACAATAAGCATTCATATGTCTAACTTAGAAACTCGAATGAAACTAACCCTTTGTTTACGTGGCCGAGGTGGATTTTCGTTAACAGAAGATGGCCAAGTTATATACCGAGCCGTTATGGATTTGTTTGAATCTTTTGACGGTTTTTCACTGTTAGTTAATTCGTTAAGCCAAGAGCTTAGCGGCGAACTTGTGATCTTATGTGCAGATCAGTTAGATAATGCTAAGCAAACCAAACTCGCTGAGGTTATTCAAAAAGTCCATGAGCTGTCACCCAACCTTAATCTTGTTTTAGATGGCGATTCAATATCAGACGTAGAACGTGCATTACTCAAAGACAAAGCTCACATCGGTCTTATGCCGCGTTATCAACAAATTGAAGGATTAAATTACAAAGAAGTGTTTAGCGAAAAAATCTACTTATGTTGCAGCCATCAACATCCATTTTTTAATAAAACTGACAACGAAATTACCGAACAAGACTTAGCCAGCGCAGATGCGGTTCATCCTGGCATTGATATAGACCTTGAAGGTCGCACGCAACTTAAAAAGCTAAACTTGTCAGCTAAGGCATATCAATTTGATACGCGCAAGGCGATGATCATGTCCGGTTGTTATATCGGTTATTTGCCTCAAAGTTTTATCCAACACGACCTTAACTTAGGGTTAATGCGGATAATTAAACCAAGTCAGTGCTTTTACCCTTTTAGCCTATTTATGGTCTCCAAGAAGAATCCAAGAGATAACCGTAAAGTGGAACTAATCACCAACATATTTAATCAAGTGTTTGATCCCTAATGGGTCCTCCTACCGCATATTAGAATGCCTATATTCATTACGGTTAAAAGGCGTCATCGCAAGTAGTTATTGTACATTACGAGAAACTAAAATCTGAGCTTCTAAGCTTTCATTTTTAATTAGCAGTAAGTCTCAGAACACGGTACGATCGGGTTTTCTGTTGTTATTAGTAATCAAAACATTATGTCATCACTTCCCTATTTAAATGGTTATCCGCCAAACTTGATTGATCAGATTGAGCGGCTAATTGATAACAACAAACTTGCGCAATATTTGTTTTCTCGTTACCCACAAAATCATGAGTTTAAAAACGATAAACAACTACGTGACTATGTCATGGCGATTAAGAATCAATTTCTCAAAAAATCGGCTCCCATTAATAAAATTCAATACGACAACAAATTACACGTGGTAAAAAATGCACTTGGCACCCACACTTACGTGTCTCGGATCCATGGCAGTAAATTAAAAAGTAAAAACGAAATTAGGATCAGCTCCATATTTAAACTGGCCCCAGAGCCCTTTTTAAATATGATCACGGTACATGAATTAGCCCACGTAAAAGAGCTTGAACACAACAAAGCTTTTTATAAACTCTGCACCCATATGCTACCCAATTACCACCAACTTGAGTTTGATACGCGGGTTTATCTTACCTACCTTGAAACACAAAAAGGCGAAAATTAATGCAACCCCAAGCCGACCCGTTTATTGTTCCTAAGTGCCTAGAAGAGATTGCTGTGGTGTTTGAAGATGAACACTTAATCGTGATAAACAAACCCACAAAGCTACTGAGCTTGTCGGGAAAACACCCTTTGAACATAGACTCAGTTCACCATCGGATTTGTAAAGATTTCCCAACCGCGACACTTATTCACCGACTCGACTTTGGTACATCAGGTTTGATGTTGTTGGCCTTAAATAAAGACATCAACAAATTGTTATGTAAGCAATTTAGTGAACGTACCGTGGTTAAACACTATGAAGCCGTGCTCGATGGCCAGGTAAGTCAACTCGAAGGGGAAATTGATATTCCAATCACAAAAGACGTCGAAGGTTTTCCGTTACAAAAAGTATGTTATGACACCGGAAAAATAGCTAAAAGCCAATTTGAAGTGATTACTTTTAATGCCGCAAATAATACCACTACAGTTCGATTCAAACCGAGTACAGGTCGCACTCACCAACTTCGATTGCACGCCCTTAGTTTTGGTCATCCCATTATCGGTTGTGACTTATATGATAAAGAACAGTCCTTTTTTAAAGCCGACCGACTCATGTTGCATGCAAGTTTTTTGCAATTTTTGCACCCAATAAGCGGTGACCCAATGACGTTTGAGTCTGACAGTGGTTTTGTATTTAATGATTAAAAAGTGTTTCCACAACGACACCTTCCCCTCACAAACTCGGCGTTGAAACATTCTGGTGCATAACTACTTTCCATAATTCATTTTAAGGAAAACCAATTGAATTTGTCATCCCCCCCCTTAGTTTGTTAATGTCAAAATATGTCGTTGAAAGGACGTAGGTACCAAAGTGGAGTTCAAATATTTTTTCTTATGTACTTCGAACTACGTGACTGAACTTAATCGCAAAACTAAAAAAAGGAAAGTCGCTTAGTGTTACGTCTACTATCCTCATGCCTACTACTAATATTATGCTTTGACGCCGCGGCAAAACTACAAAAATACAACTCACTATATACCTACTACTCTAAGCCCCCTTTCATTGTCGATGTTCAAAAAAAAGCGGGATTGTTTTACGATTTTGCTCGGTATTTGTCGGAGAAAAATCCAGGTGCTGTATTTAATGTTATTTATATACCGCGAAAAAGACTTGAACAGCAATTAAAAAATGGACAACTCGATGGGCCAATACTTGGTGTTAACCCGCTTTGGTTTAATGACAAGCATGAAACCAAATACCTTTGGACTGCGCCTATTTATAACGATATTGACGACTTTGTTTCATTAAAAACATCGCCATTTGAGTTTAAGGATATAACTTCGCTGTACAACAAAAGCTTCGCCGGCGTGTCGGGCCTTTATTATGTTGATTTAAATGAATTAGTTGCACGTGATAAATTGGACCGAGTAGACACTATTGGTGATCAACAAGTATTAACAATTGTCGAAAAAGGTTGGGTAGATTTAGGCGTGATTAGTCGTTCAACATACAACTATTTACTTAAACACAAAAAAATTGATAACAATTTTCACCTATCTACCATTCCCCATGAAAGCTTTGAACGTAGGGTACTCATCCCTCAAGATCAAAAAGTATGGCATGAGTTTTTGCAACCAATTCTACTGCGCTTACCCCACGATCCAAAATGGCAAAAAATACTAAGCCAATACTAAATACAGAATTTCATTTTGAACATGAACGTAAACCTGTTTGTAATCCATTTCCTTTAATAAAAACAACGACAATTTACATCCAACGAAAAACGTTTTAACGAAAATCAAACCAATTATTTTTTGCGGCTATTAACCATATAAAAACGATTTCGTTGACTCAAATCCAATAAATCCCAAGCAGTTATTACCACTCTAAACCGCATTCTATTTAATGGCTTATTTCTACTGACTATTATTTGACTTACTATTATTTGACTTACTATTGTTAACAATTTACAGTTCACAAAACAAAAAAGAATCAGTTACGTAAATAATTGAAACAATAAGCAGGTAAATATGAAGACATTAATGGGGCAACAGCCTTTCAATAAATATTTGTGGCGAATACTAATTCTCACGGTAGCCACAAATATCGTGGCGTGTTCAGCTAAAGATGACGATGACGTTAAAACTGAGCAACCCATTAAGTACGAAACTGGCGTTTTCATCGACTCCCCCGTCGCCAACATTGATTATCAAACAGAAAATACCAACGGTAAAACAAACTCCTCTGGTGAGTTTCAATACCTGCCTGGAGATAAAATCACATTTTATATTGATAATATCTCGCTTCCACAAGTGCCCGCTTCTAGCGTAATTACCCCAGTAGATATTGCTAAAGCCGCGAGCGATGACCTAGATACGCAATCCAGCATCGCGGTCAATATTGCGCGCTTATTGCAAACTTTAGATAACGATGGCAACCCTGACAACGGTATTGAAATCGAGCAAGACCTAGTCGCAGACTCTGCAATTGATTTTTCACTACAACAAGTGGCATTTGAAACTGCGTTTATTTCTGTGCTACCTGAAAAAAACCTCGTCTCGGCAGAGACCGCAATTACTCATATAGAGAAAGTACTTACAGATAGCGGCATGGATACTTCGGTTATCACCAATTTTCCACTAATTGATAATAATGGTGAAACTGGCAGTGGTGAAACTGGCGGAGCTGTAAGTTTAACTTCTCTGCCTAAAGTTATTACGAATACAAACGGCTTCTCACAGCAAGTTGAGCTTAATGGATCGCTGCAAAAGCTGGTCACTTTAGAGCTGGATATTGCTCAAAACTATGCAAGCTTAAGCTTATTTTCGGACGACTCATTACTGATAGACAACATCGACATCCCGGCAGCAGGTTCACATACCTTGCAAGTTCTTGTCGAGCTTTCAAAAACGGGTCCACAAGAATTTAAATTTGTTGGCCGAACTTCAGACATCACCATTAATGCAGTGACAGTCACTGACATTTCACAACAAATGGCGAGCTTCACAGATATCTCTGAACAGATTGGTTTACAGACCGAAGATACATTTAAATATGGCGGACCTTCCGTAGGTGATGTAAATAATGACGGGCATTATGACTTTGTAACCGCCAATCACAATTACATCCCCCCACAACTCGTCACTAATAATGGTGATAATACGGTTACGATAAAACGCCTATTTCCAGGAGCTCAAGATTTTCATGGTAACGCATTGGGTGATTATGATAACGATGGTGATCTGGACATAATGGTCGCGTTAGGTGGGGCAAATGGCACAAGCCCTACGTCATATGCTTTGTTGCAAAACAACAATGGTGTATTTGAAAACGTTGCAGTAGAAGTTGGGATCAATACGCCAGCACGCGGACGAGCGCCTCGATGGGTCGATTTTGACTTAGACGGTGATCTTGACGTGATGCTTGCTAATGCAAAAACACCAAACAACGACGGTCCAATCCAGCTATTTTACCGCAACATGGGTGATGGTACGTTTACCCAAGCACGGGTACCTGGTGTTGAAAGCCAAAATTCTGAACGTGTGTTGATCACAGATGTAAATGGTGACCAAATAGATGACCTAGTGATGTACTCGCCATTATCTATTTGGCAAGGCAACGGTAATTTCACGTTTACCAATGTGACCAATACACTTCTACCGGAGGAACTTCGCAATGTTTGGGGCATTAATGCAATAACCGATGTTGATGTGGATAACGATGGAAACTTAGATCTTTATTTAGCCTTTGGTAAAACACATTATCAGTTATCCAGAAAGTCTATCGACTTCAACCCAACCAACGGCGAGCTGAATATTCATGATGATGGTGAAAAAGGCACAACGTTAATCGACTTTACCGCACAAGGTGCGGTCACACTTTCCGATCTAGGTTTAACCTACCGTCAATGGAATGGTGATTATCCGATCTTTTTAGGCCAAGATAAAACACGTCATGTTGTCAAAGCTGAAGGCTTCCAACCTAATCAGCTGCCCGCCGAAATGCTAAATGCCGACGAAACGCTAACAATTAACCAAGACGACGCGACTGGTTGGGCCGAAGAGCGATCAGTAAATGGTCTTTATATTGGTCATACAGGGGACGGCAACTGGAAAGCAGAATGGGTACGTGATCAAGATATTTATTGGAATGTATCATTCACCCTAACCAATTTAAGTGACGTCAGCTATGACTGGACACCAAACAATCGTAACGGCCAAGACTACTTACTGCTAAATCAAGGCGGCAAGTTTGTCGATGCTAGCGCAGATTGGAATATACCAAAAGGTGGTGATCACTGGGGCGTTACGCACGGTGATTTCAACAATGATGGTTGGAATGACCTATTTGTTTACCGCTATGGATTTTTGCAGGAACGTATTTCAGATCTCCTGCTATTGAACACAGGTGACAATAGTTTTGTCACGACCCATATGCACGGTGCGTTTGATATTACCGACAATGGACATGGCGACATGGGTCAAGCATTCGACTTCGATAAAGATGGTGCTGTCGATATGCTAAGTGGTAGCGAAGAAGGTGGTCATTGGTATTTGTGGCAAAACAAATCAATTAACGACAATAACTATTTACTTGTTGATGTCGGTTACAGTCCACTAAAAAATGTCGATTCTATGTCTGCGGAAATTATTGTGACTTTGGATTCAGATATTACCTATAAAAAACGTGTTGGATCAGCTGGCGAAGTATTTTCAGCGGGTGTTATTGATACCGTGCATTTTGGTCTAGGTAAAGCTTCTAACGTCAGTTCAGTCCAGGTGAAATGGCGCAATGGCGAAACCGTATTCATAAACAATGTGACGGCAAATTCAATCATCTCGACTGACGATGCTGCAAATCCAATCCCAGTGGCGATAAACTTAGGCAGTACTGAAATTAAGTTACGTCAAGGTACAGATATTTTTCTGGAGCCGGTTTTCACGCCATTAAATGCTAAGCCAGATTTAGTTTGGACGTCTAGCGATGCCGCAATAGCAACCGTCGATGCACAGGGCATTGTAAGCGGGCTTGCAGTTGGTGATGTAACCATTACAGCAACATCGAACCTAGACACTACGGTTTTTGCTGCAGTAACGGTAAAAGTCGGTGAGTTTGAGGTTATTAAAGTTTCAGACGTCAAAATTTCGGGTGATGAACAAGCATTTTATGTTGCTCAACAAACCCAGTTAACTGTCGCCACTGCGCCTAGCGACGCGGATAACTCAGCTGTCACATGGAGCAGCAGTAATGAAACCGTAGCGACTATCGATGCAGCTGGCCTTGTTTCAAACCTTTCTGTTGGCAGCACTAAAATCACAGCGACAGCAGATGACAGTAAAGATGCCACTTTAGTTACTGATTCTGTGGATATAACCGTTGAAACGTTTTTAGCGCAATCCATCGAATTTGACGATGACAGCAAATACACCACAGAACTTCCTGTAGATATTCTCTTAGATGTTACGGTAAATTATCACGCTGGGTCAGGACAAACCGTTAGTGACGCCGGTATAACATTTTACGTAAGAGAGCTTAATTCAGCTTGGGTTCCTGTTAATGACCTCATACTGACTGATCTAACCTCTGTAGGAACGGAGTCGGGAACAGCCACCAACTCGTTTGATTTGATTGACCTTAAGCTCACCTCTGAACTAGACGCTGGAAACTTCTATTTCCTGTTCGTTAAATTTTCTAACGACAAAGGCGAAAGTGTAAACAAGGGAATATCACCGTTAAACATTGTTGCCGCTAGTGGCACAAACACTGGTGGCAGTGGTGGCAGTAGCAGCAGTGGTAACGGTAATAGCAGCACTGCAGGCGATGTTTGCACCGACTCTGATAACCTATTGAGTTGCGGTAATTTTAATGGTGAAGAAGCCGATACAAGTGAATGGTATAGCTATGCTAGGGATAACTACACTACTGACCTTTCTAATGAAATTTCAGTTAGCACCGAACAAGCAAATGGGGGCAACAGTAGCATCAAATTTGCATTTAATGACGCAGGTACAGAGCAACATATCATTTTAAAAGGCGTGAAATTTGAGGTACCTAGCGCTGGAGAGTATCAATTTAGTGCCGACGTTTTAGGGACTAACTTATCAACCGGAAGTGACTACATTATTGAAATTTCAATTCGACTTGAAAGCACACCAGAAGCAGCTGAGACATACAAACTCTGGCATAAAAAGTCAGCTGATGTTTGGCATACGTTATCTACAACACAAACATTACCAGTAGGCGAATATATTGTTGGATTCAAAGTATTCAGCCCGGGATTTGCAAATACATTAACGCTTGATTACTACTTTGATAATTTAACGATTAAAAAGTTATAGCAATAATTTACCCCATATAAGTCAGATTTTGCGCCGTGGATTTACCTAAAAATAGAGCCTTGTCACTGAATCTGACTTTTACATTTTAAATATAATCAAACTCCACTTTTGTCGTTATTTAACTTCACTTTTCATGTAGACCACTCTACAAATTCCATACAAACATAGCACCAACAAAGTGCAAAAGCCCCACAAGAGGGCAATTGCGTTTGAAATAATTAATTACAAAAACGCATAAGAGGGGGTTAATCTTACATTTCACCTACAATCTTAATAAAATATTCTAATTTCCCCTTAAAACAAACAAAATCCATTAACCTGCAACTGTGGTTAACATCTTGCTTTGTCTTACTCACAAAATATATTACAGCGGAGTAATAGTGTGCGTAGCTCTTCAATGGCCTTGAGCCCTTCTGAACAATCTTGGCTCCCATGGTTTGGTGAAAATGGCAAACTTTCACTTGGGTTGTCTTGTTATCTAAATAATCAGCATTATGGATTTATTGAAAAAACTTTCGAAGGAATAGCAACAACACGTCTAGAATTACTGCGCGATTGGACTGAAAACCAATGGCATAGCCTACAAAACATTGCTGATGAAATTCGTAACTTAACCACTAAAGAGGTATCTGACGCATTAAATGCAAAATTGAAACAATCCTCTGACATGTCAGAATTGTTTGTCATAGACCAACAAGGTACGGTACTTTCATCCTCTTATACTAACCAAATAGGGGTAAGAGTCGCAGAGGGAAGAGTACTCAAAGAAGCTTTTTCTGAACCTTTTCTGCATGGGCCATACGTTGACCAAACAACCTTGAAACTAGGAAACACATCATCTAAGTTCCATGATGCCGTTACTTTAATGTTTTACCTGCCTTTAACCTTAAATAACAACCAAAAAATATGCCTTTGCGGCCGTGTCCCAAACGATGTTCTAGGTGATTTAATTCAGCGTGAAGCTGGGCATATTTATCAAGATTCCGGCGATAACTACTTGTTTATGGTGAACTCTAAGTTCGATTCATCGATAAAAACAGGAACCGCATTGTCGCGTTCTCGCTTTGAAGATCGCACCTTCTCGCTTGGTGACAACCTAAAAGATGGCGTTAAAACAGAATGGGGCGTTGTAAGAGTTAAACACCATACTGAGCTCGAGTTGAGGTTTACCGACCCAGCTACTGGCCAGCTTCATCCGGGTGTTAGGGAGACCATTAAAAATGGTCAAAACTTATTTGTCACTTATCCTGGATATTCTGACTACCGCCATATCCCTGTTATTGGTAAAGGACTCACCTTCTCGTTACCCGGTTCAAGAGATACATGGGGCATGATGTGTGAAGGTGATTTGGAAGAGGTTTATCGCCGCCGATCACTAAGTCTAAATCTATTAAAGCTACAAGTTAGTTCTAATATAGTGGTCGCGGCATCTGCACCTATTTGCCACGAACTACTGGGGATGAGTTGGCTAATGTCGGGACTGGCAACACTAGGATTGATTGTTATCAGTGGCAAAATATTTAGTAATTTAGGGACCTCAAAAGTCGCTAAACGTCTGCAAAAAATGACCGACGTAATAAGAGGGATCGCGGAAGGCGGCGGTAACTTAAAGCAACGTTTGAAAGTTTCAGTATTACCTAATGATGAAACCGGCCAACTTGGCCGTTGGGTAAATAGTTTTATCGACAGCTTAGACAGCACGGTAGGTAAGGTTATCCAAGTCTCAGATGAAGTTAAAGAAGCCAAAACAGTATTAATACAAAAACAAGATGAATTTAGCCTTAATGCCAATCAAGTGTTGCAAGAGATGCAACAACTCTTAGATCAACTTGAAATGCAATTGGGCAATATTCAAAATGCCACACAGGAAGTAGTGCAAATTCGCTCAGGACTTGAGTCTGCGGCGGAGCAAAGTGTAAATCAATTTAAAACAGTGCAGACCCAAACTGATGAAATAAGAGGGTCTATAGAGCAATCTACGTCTACAATTCAGGATTTAAACAACCATGCAAATAATGTTGGGTCCGTTGTTGGCATGATCAGCCAAGTCGCCGATCAAACAAACTTACTGGCATTAAATGCGGCTATAGAGGCTGCCCGAGCTGGCGAACAGGGCCGTGGTTTTGCGGTTGTTGCAGATGAAGTTAGAAACTTAGCCAGAAGAACCGGCGAAGCGACTGCTGAAATAAGCATATTGGTAACCAACATTCAGGAAAATGCCAAACACGCCGTTACGGTAATGGAAGATGGTGTCGCTGGTATTGAGCAAGGGCTGTTGTCAACTGAAGAAACACTAACCGATGACCAAGGGTTAGGCAGCACAGTGGCTCACATGTTATCGACATTATCTGACATAAACCAAAAAGGCACCGAACAGCTTGAAAGTGCAAAACAGGTGGCCGATATTACATCGTCTTTGCAAGCTTCATTGTCGGAAGTAAAAGTGAGTACAAGCTCAGTTGACGTCAGTGCTGTACGACTTGAACGTCTGATGTCACGATTCCAAGTGTCAGAAAACTAACCACAAAGCATGTTAACAACTTAAAAGAAAAAGCTTAGTAAGCAGCAGTAATTAATCTACTTTACTGTTGCTTACTGATACTTTAACACATTGATGTAAATACTAAAAAAGCTTCACCTTCATTGTTTTTACAGCAAGGTGTTTCAACCTCTCCCTGCTAGCGTTTCTGATTCCAGTAAGCACTCGCATATAACTTTGATTTATCGTATTGGCAATGTGAATTCAAATGCCCTTTTAATTGCTTAACAACACTGGCTTCCGCTGCAATAAAAATTGCCGTTTCTCGCAGGTTCTTACCACATAATTTCAGCCCAGTTAAAAACTCGTCAGTTAACTTATTGGCGGTTACTAACCAGTGGATATCTATCCCCGGGGGTGCAGAAAACTGTTGAATATCGGCTTGCTCTGGCACCTGAATATAAGCGTGTCCTACTGCATTTTTAGGTAACATTTCTAAAGTCGCCGCGATTGCTGGTAAAGCGGTTATGTCGCCAAAAAATAAATGTTGCTGTGCAGCTAAATCGGCATGTTTAATATCTCCGGGACCACCGATGCCAAGAAAATCACCCACTTTGGCGTTAAGGGCCCAATTGCTTGCTAACCCTTGATGATCATTTACTGCAAAGTCGATAGTTAATGACCGGCTTACCTTGTCAAACGATCTAATAGTGTAAGAGCGCATCCACTTTTTAAAGCCGATATACATGCCAAGTCTAGGTTTATTTGTACCTGAATTGGGATCTGGAAAAATGGCTTTAACATGAGCGCTTTCTTTCCCTTCAGGAAAGTCAGCGAGCGCATCCCCGGTTAACACAATTCGTTTCATATGTGGTGATAATTGACTTACTGACAAAACTTCAGTCATTCGCATTTTTGGGCCCATAATTATTTCCTCCGATACTTTAGGTTATGCTGTTGCTTCGTTTGCCAACATTTTTTCAATACGAGGTTTAATGACTAATGTCATTAAACAAGAGAATGTCAGTCCCACTGGTAATGCATAAACCAAACTGTTAAAAAACATTCCAACAAACTGAGTGAGCGAAGCGTAATTGTGACCACTGATTATGGTCACAACAGCCATGATGGATTCCATTATCAACGCCATAAAAGCACCTTGTAATAGGTTTTTCTGAACAACTGACCAGGTTGGTAAATATAGGTTTATTAATTTACTTAGGACCGTAAATATTGTCGCGCCAATAGGCAACATTACCAGTAAAGCAAAAATGAAAGAGCTAACCCAAGTACTTAGAAAGGGTTGAGATGGTTGAAGGTTGGCCAAAGTCATAATAGCCGTTATAGTGCCGACCAATATCGACATAACAGAAAGCATAATAAGTATTTTTTTAAATTTGGGTTGCATAACAACACTCCACAAAATATAGTTGACAAGGTCTACTATATTTTAATTAGTTGACCTTATCAACTACTTTTTTTTTAATAAATACTATTTGTATTGCTTTGGGGGATCTATGGAATTAAGTGAAGCTATTTTTAATTTAGTACATTCGGTGCGTAATAATATCAAACATGAGTTAAACCAATTGGACTCTGGTTTATCACCTATGCATTTTAAATCACTAAAAGTGATTTCTATGATTGATGATTGTACTGGCCAAAAATTGGCTGACTTTATGGGCCGTGATAAAGCACAAATCAACCGCTTAGTTAAAGAATTAGTCAATCAAGAATTAATCACAAAAGAAGAGAATAAAAATGACAAACGAAGTCAATTTTTAGTCTTATCTACCAAGGCATTAGAGCTTATGAGAATGTTCAAAAATTCTGAAAAACACGTATTTAATAAAATGATTGTCGGTATACCACCAGAGCAAATTGAGCATTTTATCGAGTTAACGAAAAAACTTAAAAACAATCTAGATTAAGGCGCATAACGGACAAAATTCATTTGTTATTACCGCCTTAGACAGTTCTAATTTTCAAAATAGGAGTACCTATTTGAACGATGTTGCAAACATTCTTAACAGCCACTCCGTTATCTTTTGTTCTGTTACTCCTCAAAAAATCTGTACTATTTACAATTAGAAACACCCCACCGCAAGCAAATACAATTCGATACAATTTTTACATAAACCGATACGCCTTTTTGCTATGCTGTGCATTAAGATCCTTGTCATCTAGTCAAAACAAGTTGTATGTAAATTATGGAAAACACTAATAAATCGGCTCCAAACTCAATGTTAAATACGGTTGTTCTAACTTCATTTTTAGCGTTCTCAGCGGGCAGTTTTGCCGAAGACGAAAGCAATAAAGACAAAGAAATTAAGACGGAGTTAACTGAAGTCGAAAACAATAAAGACAAAGAAATTGAGGCGGAGTTAACTGAAGTCGAAAAAGCTAGCCAAGAGCGATTACACGACAAAAAAGGCCGAGGCCGCTATAAAAAGGTAACGATAAGTGAAGATAAAAGTTACTACACAATAGATGGCAAAGAAGAACTTGGTCCAAATCCAGTCGATGGCGAAACATTTTTTGTAAAATACAGTCGTGAAAAGTACGAATATTGGGGAGAACATGACGATGATGGGATCAATTACCGGATCAGAAACTTCAATGACCGCGACGGTTTCTATTTAGCTTACAGTGCAGTTAGCAGTTCTGGTGATGACTTTTACCAGTCGGGTGACCAAAGTAATGCCTCATTTGATACTCACTTTAGTTACAGAATTCAATTTTTAAGTCTGTTTGTTGAGTCTCCAGGATTGAACTCGCGTCGTCTGCATGGTTTATATGCCAGTAATGCCTGGGGGATTAATTTCTACAATAATGACAATTGGTCATTTGATATCTACAAGCAAACAAATACCAAAAAAGTTGAAGGTTTAGCGGAGATCCAAAACCGAAACGAAGGTAAGCGAGCAGGTATCAGAGCCACCGGATATTTCGACAATAGCCAACTGCAATTCATCTACAGCCCTTATAGTTCATCGGGCCCTAAAGAAGATGGTATTGAAGCATCTTTGTCCTACACACATTACTGGCAAGTTAAAAACTGGAATATTTACGGTAGCATCGGTGCTCAATATCAATCGGAAGAAGTAGCCGATTTTTATTACCCAGACGCTAGCACAGACCAAAGTAGGGTTAATACATCCGCAGAGCTAGGTTTAGAATACGCACTGAATGAACATTGGGTTTTGGGTGGATTTGCATCATATAACGAATTGCCAAGTCAGCGATCGGATATTCAAGATGCGACAACAGGTTCTCGTGCAGGACTACTTCTCACCTTTGTTTTTTAAGGTGAGAAGCGAAATCATGCGATTCACATTTAATCATGCTGTAAACAGGTTAATATTAGGAAAGCTCAGTTTATTACTGACCATATTCACTATGTCACCTGCGAATGCGGCAAACGAAACGTTAACCATTACGCCAGATCAATGCGTTGCATTAACACAGGGTCAACGGTGTTATGTCGACGCGACCTTAACGTGGACGTCTCCAACAGTTGGCAACTATTGTTTATATTCTTCCCAGCAAGTCAAACCTTTGACCTGCTGGCAACTGAAAAATAGTGGCCAATTTAGTCGAGAATTTGCCGATGACAAAAATATTATATTTACTCTAAAAATTGAGAACGAAGCGGCAGAAATCGCAACGCAGCAACTCAAAATAACATGGGTACATCAAAAACGCGGACAACCACGAATGTGGTGGCGAATATTCTAACTATAAGAGTCAACCATGACAATAAGCCAAAAACGAGAGATGTTGCATGACAGATAATTTCAAGCCCCACATACTGTTAGTCGAAGATGACAAAGCGCTTGCGGAGTGGATATGTGATTATTTGCGATTGCGACATTTTGATGTAACACATACAACTCGGGGAGATGATGCGGTTGAGCTAATTAACGATATCAACCCAGATGTTGTTTTGCTCGACGGCATGTTACCTGGACTCGATGGTTTGGATGTCTGCAAACAAGTGCGCCCACATTTTAGTAACGGGATCATAATGATCACCGCCAGAGACGAAGAAGTTGACGAAGTGCTTGGTCTGGAAATGGGCGCCGATGATTTTTTAGTAAAACCTATCCGAGCAAGGGCATTACTCACACGCATTAACCTAATATTGAAGCGTCAAGAACAACTCAAAAATCTAAACCTAAACCAAGAAACTCAACATGATACCCAAGCCTCTTCTGAACTGTCATTTGGTTCATTGACTGTTAATCAAGCAACGCAAGTCGTAAGCCTAGGCGGGCAAATTCTAAAAGTGTCTTCAAAAGAATTCGAATTGCTGTGGGTTTTAGCAAAACATGCTGGGGAAGTGATCAGCAGAGAGCGATTAGTCACCGAGTTGCGAGGTTTTGATTACGACGGGTTTGACCGTTCCATCGATATACGTATTTCCAAATTGCGGAAAAAGTTACTTGATGACGCCAGTAATCCATTTCGGATAAAAACCGTTTGGGGTAAAGGTTACTTATTTGTTAAGGACGCTTGGTAATGCGGATATTAATTGTCTCATTAATCACGTCGGTTTTTGTTGCTACGGTGAGCCTAGGTTGGTTATTCGACTACTTATATAATCAATATGTACAAGACGATACAAAAACACCAGTGAGCAGTATTACCGCCATTGAACAATTTGGTTCTGATCTGCAATCCATGCTAATAAACGGTCAGCATTCGCAACAAGCATTAGTGTCATTAATTTCACAATGGCCAGACACAGGTAACTATAAGCTGTCACTCATGCCAATTCACAGTTTGTCTTTACCTAAAAAGCTCAGGCAACAACTTATTGCGGGTGAACCTCTCACCCTTGCAAGTGAAGACGACATCGCCATTTATTATTACCTAACCAACAATCAGCAATTATTAGTGCTCACTAGCCCTTTGATGAACCAACAAACGCCAACGTCGTTAAATCGTTATGTTTTTACTGGCTTATTTTATTTATGTTTATTGCTACTCATGTTGCTTTGGCTTTACCCACTGATTAACCGCCTTTTGGCATTAAGGCAGATGGCAAAAGCATTTGGCCAAGGGAAGTTAGAACAGCGTGTAAACGTAGGCTCGATTTCATACATTCGAGATTTAGAAATCGAGTTTAACCACATGGCCCAGCGCATAAGCGACCTAGTTGGTGATGTGAAATTATTAAGCAGTGCCGTATCACATGACTTACGAACCCCTTTAGCCACCATACGTTTTGGCATGGATACGCTGCAGGAAGAAGACGATCCTGAACTTCGTAAAAAGTTTGAGCAGCGGATCAGTGACAACGTTGATGAAATGATTGAATTGGTCGAGATTTTACTTAATTATGCCCGTCTCGATCAAAGCTTAGTTACTGTTGATAAAGCAACAATAAAGCTTACACCCGTCTTAGAACAGATTATAAACAATCAACATAACCCACAAATTCAATTTGTCTTAAAACATCCGCACAACAACGATATAACGGTTTATGCCGACAACAAATACTTGTCTATGTTGCTTAAAAACCTTATTAAGAATGCCACACAACATTGCCAAAAAAAGGTAACGATAACCATCGAAGATAGTGCAGAACAAGTGTTAATTGTTGTCAGTGATGACGGTGCAGGAATTGAGGAATCCCAACGCGAACAGATCATCAAACCTTTTGTTAGAGGCAAAGCCGAACACAAAGGTTATGGCATCGGCTTAGCAATAGTCCAACGTATTTTACATTGGCATAACGGCACTTTAACAATTGGTAATGATGACGAACTCGGCGGTGCCAAGTTCAGTGTTTCTTTGCCAAAGCAAGGTTAATCCTTCCTAAAAACACGTGTGTTATCCAGTTTTATAAGCTTATTTGGATTTGCCCACAAGCACACATACAAAAAAGCCAGCTTAAGACTTTTTGTCAGCTGGCTTTCTCAAATATGGATCAATCAAAATTAACCCATTTGGCGATGTATCATCGCTTAAGCGTATTAAAGAGCGGCTAATTCTTCCGCACTTAATTGACCGTCTTTGTTTGCATCAAGAGAATCAAAGTTAGAGATAAGTTCGCTGATGTTACTAGCTGATGCTTCCGATTTACTTAATTGACCATCACCGTCAGTATCATATTGACTAATTAAATCACCTTGGCCTTTTTCTACTGCAGACTCAAGGTCACTTGCGGTTGCCGTCGCAGCAGCAAAAGCAGTGAATACAGCAAAAATTTCTACTAAAGTTACTTTATTTAATTTCAACATTGTAAATTCCTTATTATTAAAAGTTTATGCAGTAGTAAATCTACTTACGATTGGTATATTGCACCAGACGTGCCAAAGTGTAAGTTATTGTTTTTAATAAACTATTTATCAACCACTCCGCTTTACCTGTCGCCAAATAGCAACAGTAATAATTATTAAAAATAGATTTTTTACTCTAAACTGCGATAATCAAAAAACATTATTAATAAAACCAATAACTTAAGTTAACACTAAGGCTGAAATTTGACTGTCGCCATTCGAAGACACGATTGTTTATGACGTTAAAACAAGGTTAAATCGTTATGGGAATTAATAGGTAATAAAGCGAGATGAACAGATAAATGCATAAATGGTTGCAGCGCGTATCCAACATTAACATTTCAATTAAAACGCTCACTTTACTTGGTTTTAGCTTAGTTGCTTTACCTTTAGTGTTTGCGTTCTTATATAGTGCCAAACAAGTGAATAACTTGTCTCAGCAAGGCACCTCAGCAATTTTTAATGTGGCCGAATTAGTTGAACGAAATCGAAAGGTCAGCCATGTGCAATCTAGGCTAGAGCGATTTGCTGGACAATATGCAGTATTAAAAGACGACGATTTACTAGACAGCTTTAAACAACAATGCCAATTACTAGAGTCCACACTGAGTTCTAGTTTCAATAGTTATAAAGACAAGGCGCTTATTAAAGTGATCCAATCCTATTTGTGGCAACTAAAAAAAATTAGAGACCTCCTCGCCAAACCACACGCTTTACTTCAACTTGAGGATGTTCAAGTTGAGTTCCGTACTTTGGCCAAGTTAAATCAGCAACTCGCTTTGCGATCTAATCAGTTAGTAAATAACCAAGCCCACAAAATGATGCGTTCGGCAGCTCGCATAGAACAAACGATGTTTTTGAGTTTGTATACGATCCCAATCACTTTAATCATCGCCGTCATTTTTATTACTCTTATCATTCAGCCTTTAAAAAGGTTGCAGTCGCAGATAAAAAGATTAGAACAGGGTAATTTTAAACAACCAATTACCCTGCGGGGCTCAACGGAGATGGTTGAAATTGCTGAAGCTTTAGAATTAATGCGATGTCGGTTGCATGAATTGGAGTTACAAAAGTCGAGTTTTATTCGCCATATTTCACACGAACTTAAAACACCGCTGGCGGCGATCCGAGAAGGTACAGAGCTCATTTACGACAATAGCGTGGGTGAGCTTAATCAAGCCCAACAAGAGATCACCGATATCATTCGACTCAGCGTGTCACGCCTACAGATGTTAATTGAAGACTTGTTGGATTTTAACATTGTACTAGATTCCACCAGTTTACAGGACACCCAGTTTGTCGATATTAACAAGCTCGTTGAAGAGTGCCTTGAATTGAGGCGACTGGACATTAATCGCAAAAAACTGACTGTTCAAACCCAAATAAATAGCGTCGCTTTGCAATGTAACAGCAAACAACTAAATGTGGTGGTCGATAACCTGCTATCCAACGCAATTAAGTTTTCGCCTTCTAACGGAGTGATTAAAATCAAAGCCTCGAACGAAGAAGATAGACTTGTCTTCAGTATGACAGACCAAGGCCCTGGGATCCCGACGACTGCATTTGATGACGTATTCACCGCTTTCTACCAAGGCCCGACAAAACATAATAGCCCAATAAAAAGTAGCGGTTTAGGTTTAACGATAGTGAAAGAGTTACTAATGAGATTAAATGGCAATATCACTATTAATAGCGATACTGCATCCCCAAGTTTCACCCAATTTGTTATTCAATTGCCATTAACTAGGCAGGTCAGTCAGCGGCAAATGGAAAGTAGGAAATAATGTATAAATCTAAAACATGGCTATCGCATCTCGCAATGTTGTTTGTAGTAAGTCAATTCATTGTGGGTTGTCATTTACTTAGCGACTTTAAAAGCGAACGCCCACACACGACAAAAACAATTAAAAACGACAACTTGGTAGATTATTACCTTTGGCTAAATAAATTAACAAATGAGCAAATTACCTCAGAGTACCAGCAGAATTTAAGGCTAGGTAAGGAGCAACAGCAGGCAAAATTAAAGTTAATGTTAATTCAAAGCTTACCTAAAAAAGATTTTTATAATCCAAAACAGGCTTTGGCAGATTACAAAAAACGAACTGTATCGTTAACCGAGCAAGAGCAGTTACTTTTAGATTTGCTGGCTCGTCAATTACAAACACAAATTTCGCTTGATCAAACATTAGCTGTAGCACAACAAAAACAGATGAAGGTAAATAAACAGCTGAAAAAACAAAAGGCTGCAATAGACTCTCTTAAAACTGAAAACCTATTATTGCAAAGTCAGATTGCACAATTGAAGCAAATCGAAAATTCCATCAACATTAACGGGCAATAAACCATGAGTGATACAACCGATACAAGTCCACAAGACCGAGTTTTAATTGTCGATGATGATCCCAGTTTATTACGATTATTAACCATACGGTTAACCGCTGCGAACTACCTTGTAAAGTCGGCTGCATCTGCTAAAGAAGCCCTAGGTGCATTAAACGGCTTTAATCCTCAGCTTGTAATTAGTGATTTGCGTATGGAAGGCATGGATGGAATGGCATTGTTCGAACGCATTCGTCTACAATCGCCCAACTTGCCAGTCATCATTATGACCGCCCACGGCACAATTCCAGATGCAATTAACGCCACTAAACAAGGCGTGTTTAGTTTTCTAACTAAGCCCTTTGAAAGCCAAGAATTGCTCGATACTGTACAACAAGCATTGCGACTACGACCTGCCCTTGCCATTGACTCCCCTGGCGACGAAAGTCATCAATGGCGACAAAACATTATATCGCGCAGTGCCACCATGGAAACCTTATTGCAACAAACGTATCAAGTGGCCCAAAGTGATTTTAGTATTTTAATACAAGGTCAAAGTGGTACAGGTAAAGAGTTGTTAGCTCAAGCGATTCACCATGCCAGCGAACGCCGATACCGACCTTTTACTGCGATCAATTGCGCGGCAGTACCAGAAAACTTATTAGAGTCTGAGTTATTTGGTCACAGAAAAGGCGCATTTACGGGAGCCGACAAACACCACACAGGATTGTTTGAGTCCAGTAATGGTGGGACCTTATTTTTAGATGAAATCGGCGATATGCCTCTAAATTTTCAGGTCAAACTGTTGCGGGCCATTCAAGAAAAAGAAATCCGACCCGTTGGCAGTACCGAAACAATCAAAGTGGATGTCAGGCTCATTTCCGCAACCCACAAAAATTTGCAACAAGGTATAAAGGAGCAACAATTTCGAGAAGACTTGTACTACCGTCTCAATGTTGTCGAACTCACTCTTCCGCCTCTATGCGAACGTCGTGAGGATATCCCATTATTAGCGAATTTCTTTTTGAACCGTATATCAGACAAAGCAAATATAACCGTCAATGGCTTTAGCCAAGAAGCATTGGAGTTATTAATTTGTGCCCCATGGCCGGGCAACATACGTCAGTTGCAAAATGTGATAGAGCAATGTGTTGCGTTATCGACAGAATCGGTGATCAGTGAAACACTAGTGCGAAATGCATTACGCGAAGCCCCTAATGGACATCCATCATTTCAAGAAGCCCGTGAGCAATTTGAACGCGACTATCTCACTTCAGTATTAAAAGCGACGTCGGGAAATGTGTCACAAGCGGCCAAACTTTCAAAACGTAATCGAACTGAATTTTACAAACTGCTCAACAAACACCACTTAGATCCAGAAGCGTTTCGTGACGAGCCATAGCAGAACTAGTGAGGTCAGAGGAATGTCATAATTCGCTTTGCAGGCTGCGCCTTTCTTTGCCCTGCGGGCAGCTATTTCGACTGCGTCGACCATGCTGACGTGGTACTTGTGCCTTGCCGGCGGCTTTTCGCCTAAAGGCGAGTCACTTTTCTCAACAGCTAGAAAAGTAACCAAAAGAGCCGCTTTCGGCCAAATCCCTAATCCTTATTTGATATTTATATTATCGTCGAAGACGGGATGAAAGTATGTCCATATACAACCATCCCTTGCAACGGCGTCCCTGCCGTTCACTTCGAGATATAAATCTCAACTAAGGGGGATTTAGACGAAGGATTAAGTCGCCTGAACTTTTGGTCTGAAAACATGTTTTAGAGAAAAACATTATACCAATTAAACAGAAAAAAACGTCATCCCAAAAGAGCCACAGCGATATTAGGGATCTCCAACCAAGTGCAGAGTAAGTTCATAATTCGCATTGCAGGCTGCGCCTTTCTTTGCCCTGCGGGCAGCTATTTCGACTGCGTCGACCTTACTGACGTGGTACTTGTGCCTTGCAGGCGGCTTTTCGCCTAAAGGCGAGTCACTTTTCTCAACAGCTAGAAAAGTAACCAAAAGAGCCGCTTTCGGCCAAATCCCTAATCCTTATTTGATATTTATATTATCGTCGAAGACGGGATGAAAGTATGTCCATATACAACCATCCCTTGCAACGGCGTCCCTGCCGTTCACTTCGAGATATAAATCTCAACTAAGGGGGATTTAGACGAAGGAATAAGTCGCCTGAACTTTTGGTGTGAAAACATTTTTTTAGAAATACCGTCTTTCAATTAAACAGAAAAAAACGTCATTCCCTAGCTAGTAAAATGAGTCGAGCCACAGCGATATTTGGAACCTCCAACCAAGTGCAGAGGAAGTTCATAATTCGCCCTAAATTGGCTCACAATAACCAGAACAAAAACCGTCATCCCAAAAGAGCATTAGCGATATTTGGAACCTCCAACCAAGTGCAGAGGAAGTTCATAATCCGCCCCAAATTGGCTCACAATAACCAGAACAAAAAACGTCATTCCAAAAGAGCATTAGCGATATTTGGAACCTCCAACCAAGTGCAGAGGAAGTTCATAATTCGCCCTAAATTAGCTCATAATAACCAGAACAAAAAACGTCATTCCAAAAGAGCATTAGCGATATTTGGAACCTCCAACCAAGTGCTGAGGAAGTTCATAATTCGCATTGCAGGCTGCGCCTTTCTTTGCCCTGCGGGCAGCTATTTCGACTGCGTCGACCATGCTGACGTGGTACTTGTGCCTTGCAGGCGGCTTTTCGCCTAAAGGCGAGTCACTTTTCTCAACAGCTAGAAAAGTAACCAAAAGAGCCGCTTTCGACCAAATCCCTAATCCTTATTTAGGATTTATATTATCGTCGAAGACGGGATGAAAGTATGTCCATATACAACCATCCCTTGCAACGGCGTCCCTGCCGTTCACTTCGAGATATAAATCTCAACTAAGGGGGATTTAGACGAAGTAATATGCAGTCTGAACTTTAAGTGCAATAACTCAAAATTTCAGAACAAAAAACGTCCTCAGTGCTTTGAAGGAGATCTCAAATATCGCTTCGCGATTTTGAGATGACGGGTAGCATGCAGAGGAATGTCATTATTCGTTTTAATCGAATCATAATTTCCAAACAGAAAACCGGTGCTCCCCTTTTTGGGCTGGAAACTCTTAGTTACAACTTTCCTTAATCAAATCAAGCAATAGCGTTCAGATTTCTGTTCAACTATGACATAGTGCCAGCGTTAAATAACCATAGGAATATAACAACAATGGCAAAATGGAAATCAAGCAAGGCAACTAGGCTATTGCTTTGTAAACTCGCAGTATTGGGGCTTTCAGTTTCAGTTTCAGCTTCAAGTTTCGCAAAAGAAGGGATGTTTACCCCTGAACAATTACCACTAATAAAAAATGATTTAGTCGCCACAGGCTTAGAATTACCACCTGAATCATTATCTTCATTAACTGAGTTTCCTATGGGCGCAATTGTTTCTTTAGGCGGCTGTTCTGCTTCATTTGTGTCCCCTAAAGGCTTAGTCGTCACTAATCATCATTGTGCTCGTGGCTCAGTGCAATTTAATAGTACCGCTGAAAACAACTACCTAGAGAATGGCTTTGTTGCTAAGTCGTATGCAGAAGAATTACCCGCAGCTCCGGGTTCTCGTATCTACGTTACCGTCGATTTTAAAGATGTTACCGCTGATGTGGTTGGTTCACTCAACCCTAAGTTAACCGGTCGTGACCGCTATGAGGCGATCACTAAGAACAAAAAAGCGATTATCGCTGAATGTGAAAAAGACGAAGGTCATCGTTGTTCGGTTCCATCTTTCCACCAGGGTTTAGAATATAAACTAATTAAGCAACTTGAGATTAAAGATGTCCGTATTGCCTATTCTCCGGCAGATGCGATTGGCAAATATGGCGGTGACATAGACAATTGGATGTGGCCGCGTCATACCGGCGATTTCGCCTTTTATCGCGCTTATGTGGGTAAAGATGGTAAACCAGCCGATTTCTCTAAAGACAACGTGCCATACCAGCCAGCTCATACCCTGAAAGTCTCTGCTGCAGGATTAGAAGAAGGTGATTTTGCCATGGCAGCGGGCTACCCAGGTTCGACTCAACGTTATCAGCGTTTAGTTAGAGTTGAACACGTATTTAGTTGGTCTTACCCGACATGGATCACTCTAATTGAAGACTGGATTGCTATGATTGAAAAAACAGCACCAGAAGGCAGTGATGCGCGTGTTAAGTACGAGTCGCTATTGTCAGGTCTTAACAATTTCATGAAAAACACAAAGGGCCAAATCAAAGGCGCAAAACGTGTTGGTTTAGTCGAGCGCCGAGCAGAACGAGAAGCAGAGTTGTTAGCTTGGATTGGCAACGTGCCGGAGCGTCAACAATACAAAAAAGCCATCGTCGAATTGGACAAATTAGAAACTGAAATTAGTGACCATGGCAAAGCACAATTTTTATATGGTAATGCCAGCCGTTCACAATTGTTAGGCACAGCTAAACGTTTATATCGACTCGCTATTGAAAAACAAAAACCTGATGCTGAACGTGAACAAGGCTACCAAGAACGTGACATGGATCAGTTCAAGCAAGGTTTACAACGTATAGACCGTCGATTTGATGCGACAGTAGAACAGGCTCTTTGGTTAATGTTTATTGAAAAATACGCCAAACAAGACCCATCACAACGCGTTGCGGAGTTCGACAAAGTTATTGGTTTAAAAGGGTCTAAATTCAATAAAAATGACAAACAAAGAATTGCGAAAAAACTGGCTTCTTTCTACAAAAAAACAGTGTTGAGCGATGTTGAAAAACGCATAGCCCTAATGAACGCAACTCAAAAGGAACTTGAAGCAAGTAATGACCCATTCATCAAGTTGGCTATCGCAACTTATGCGCATGGTTTGAAAGTTGAAAACGAAGAAAAAGAACACGCCGGAAAACGTGCAAACTTGCGTCCTCAATATATGAAGGCCATCATTGATTGGCAAGCCTCTATGGGCAAACTAGCCTACCCTGATGCAAATTCAACGCTACGTGTTACCTATGGCAAAGTATTAGGTGGTTCACCTAAAGATGGTTTGATTTACGAACCGTTCACGCGCTTAGAAGGTATTGTTGAAAAAGATACTGGAGAAGAACCATTTAATTCACCTAAGAAGCAACTAGAGCTTATCAACGACAAACAATACGGTGATTACGCTCTAAAAAGTCTAGGCACAGTGCCAGTAAACTTCTTAACTGATTTAGACTCAACTGGCGGTAACTCAGGTTCTGCAACCTTGAACTCAAAAGGTGAGTTAATTGGCTTGTTGTTTGATGGCACATTTGAAAGTGTAAACTCTGACTGGGATTTTGATCCGAGAACAACTCGCACGATTCACGTTGATTCGCGCTATATGTTATGGGTAATGGAATACGTCGACGACGCGAAACACTTAGTTGATGAAATGAGTATTGCCAAATAAGCTTAGTAAATGCAATTAACTCCTGTTAATTGCAAACCAGCTAAATTGAATAAAACCGAGAATGGGTAAAACCATCTCGGTTTTTTTATTTGCCAATTGCGCTATTTAGCCGTGCTTTTATGTCGCGGAGTGAACAATCATTTGTTCTTCATCTTTACTTTTACTTTAACTTTAACTTTAACTTTTACTTTGGGGAATGAGGTGCGAGATGGCCGATTAGCCGTGCTCTTATGTCGCGGAGTGAACAATCACTTGTTCTTCATCTTTACTTTTACTTTAACTTTTACTTTTACTTTTACTTTGGGGAATGAGGTGCGAGATGGCCGATAAGCCGTGCTTTTATGTCGGCGGAGTGGACAATCATTTGTTCTTCATCTTTACTTTTATTTTGGGGAATGAGGTGCGAGATGGCCGATAAGCCGTGCTCTTATGT